>NZ_LOVM01000037.1:0-153439 GCF_001523445.1 Burkholderia sp. ABCPW 11
TGGGCTTTCGGTTTGCGAGGCATAAACTCTCCTTGGGAGCATGTTATGCCTTAAACACAAAATTCCTGACAGGCCCGTCGGTCCATTAGCGTCGCCCCTGCGCGGGGCAGCGGTCACTTTTCTTTGTCTTGCCAAAGAAAAGTAACCAAAAGAAAGGCGCTCGAAATCGCATGACCTCCCGGTGCCATGGCCATCAGAGTGGCCACCATCTAAGTGTCCGCGCCAGTCAGGACAACGGAGTGGTTCGAGCAATGGTTCCGACACCACTCGCTACCCCACGGAGCGGTATACCGCTCGCTCGCTCCGTCCTCGCTTCGCTCGACAGGGACACACCCTCAAACAACGCAATCAGTTTACTGCCACCAGCGGGACGGCGGCGCCGGATGCCAAAAATGACGATTCCCCGCGCGCTTGAAGCTCGCCCCTCAGGGTGGTGCCATCTCAAACGTCTCGAACAATATCGAGATGGCCCCTTGCGCCGGGCGACTATGATCGAGACTTCCGGGAGGGACCCAACATGAATAGAAGAATTGCAGTCGTCGGCGATAGCCTGTCAAACGGCGGAACAATCGGCTCATATGATGGACCACGATTCCTGGTCCGCGGGCATCAAGTAGCCTTGATCGGCGGTAGTGCATTCTGCACTGCCTGCCAAAGCACCGGCATCATTGCAAAAGCGGGCGGCCCCTATCGACTCAGGTTCCAGGGTGAAGTTGCACTCGACGGCGATATTGTCCTGTGCGGCTGCTCGACTCCACCAAGCATCGTTGCTGTACTTGCAGATCAAGCGTGGTGCGATGATCAGCTAAAGGGTCTGGGGGAAGTCGTTTCTAGCCGCACGGCAACGGGAGGTGTCCGGTCGCTCAAGAAGGGTGCATTCGACGAACAGATCAAGGCGGCGGCTGACGGCAGTATTCCCGACGGCCCGGAGGGTTACCCGTATTACATCGAGACAGCCGACGGCCGCATCCATTCTGGCGTACTCGATGCAAGCGGCGAGCTACCGCGCATCAACACCGGCGACGAATCGGGAAACTACACCGTCTATTGGGGTGACGAAGCCATTGCAAAAAACATTGCAGGGTGAGTCATGCCTAATCGACCTACAAAGGTCCGCACGAACGACACGCCAAATTCAAAGAAGCCCGTGCAACTACAAGCATTGTCCTTCCAAGCGCTTTGGAACGCGTACCCGAAGAAAGACCCCTACGATGACCCGACTGGCGAATATGCTAACCAATGCGCTATTCGCATGAGCGTCGCGTTTCACGGCATTGGAAGCGATATGAAGTCGTTTTCTCAAAACGTGCTAAAGCCGATGCCCGGCAAGAAGACACTGGGTCGCCTGGTACTTGGCGGAAAAGCGACAGCGACGCGCGCTTACGAACTCGCTGAATGGTTGAAGCTTCGCCCTTTCCTCGGCCTCGGCAAACCTGAAAACATTACCGGTTCGGATTGGCAGGACAAGGTAAAGAATCGAACCGGTATCATCTACTTTTTCGGCTATTGGCGTCAGGAGGGCGACTCAGCCGACTCGCTGAGCGGTGGTCATATCGATCTCTGGAACAAAGACACGCTCACGCCTTCGCTCGTGAGCTTCCTTCGATTTCGCGTCGGCATGTCGCAGTTCCGCAGCCTTCACTCCTACCTGACCGGCAGCGACGATAACTGGTTTTCCGATCTTTCCAATTCGAAAGAAATTCTCTTTTGGGAAGTGAAATGAAGCGTACGGTACTGGCGGTTCTAGGTATTGCATGGGGCTTGTTCGTCACATGGGCGTCCATCTATGCAGCGAATCATATTCACTGGCCCGAGGTGAAATCAGACGCAACAGGATGCAACGATATGGAGCACTGCGCGCCGCATGCGAGATTCGTCGCCGAATTGCTTGCGTCGCTCCTGTGGCCTGCCGTCGCGTTCGGTGTGCTGAACGCCGTGGCCTATCAACGATGGTCGGGTCGCAGGTGGTCTATCGCTTTCGGCGTTGCGACGCTGCTGGCGATTCTGTTCTATGTCGCCCCCTACGCCATGCCCGTATTTGGGCCTGCCCACGAGTAATACTGCGTTAAGGCAAAGCCAATTGAGTCCCGCCGCGCGACCTAGCCGTTAGCGCTCACAGCGCCTTTCTTTTGGTTACTTTTCTTTGGCAAGACAAAGAAAAGTGACCGCCGCCCCGCGCAGGGGCGACGCTAACAGACCGACACGATCACAGGCATTTCACGAAAAACGCGAGCAAACCGCCAAACAAACCAAACCACCCTCACCCCTTCCCCCGCTCGACGAGCGCTCCCCCCCGAGGCTCGCTACCGCCACCCGTCTGCTTCTCGAGCCAGGCTCGTCGATCTTCCCGCGGCGTGACGCCGAACCTCTCTCGATAAGCGTTGGAAAAATGCGCAGCAGAAGAGAACCCACAGGCGAGCGACACTTGAACGACGGACTTGCTGGTCCGCTGCAACTGCGTCCTTGCCTTGAGCAATCGAAGATTGAGGTAATACTTGGAGGGCATCGCCCCGAGATACTGCCGAAAGAGCCGCTCGAGCTGTCGGCGCGACACGCCGACCAACCCGGCGATCTCATCGGTAGTCAGCGGATCCTCGACATTGGCCTCCATCAACAGCAACGCGTCGTTCAACCGAGGATGCCGCTCGCCGGGCGCGGTGACAAAAGGAATCCGCTGCCGCTCCTCGCCGCTGCGCAGCGCCCCGACCCCGAGCGCATCGGCAATCCGCTCCGCGAGGTCCGCCCCATGCTCCCGGCCAATCATGGCCAGCATGAAATCGACGGTTGCCTGCCCACCGGCACAAGTCGCCCGGTCGCGATCGATCTCGAAAATCTGCTGCGTGACGATCGACCGCTCGAACTGTTCGGCGAACTGCTGGTACGTCTCCCAGTTCACGCTCACGCGATACCCGGAGAGCTGTCCCGCCATCGCAAGCCACCACACGCCGTGGTGAATGCCGGTCACGACGGGCGTGCGCTGCCCGACCCGGGCGAGACTCGCGAGAAACAGCCGGTAATCGGCAAACTGCTGAAACCGCTCCGACACGACGATCAACCAGTCGCACGCGATCGCATCGTTGAACGCCGCATCGGCATGCCATTGCGCGCCGCCCGCGAGCGGCACCGGCCGCCCATCCCACGAACACACCTGCCAGCGGTACAAAAGCCGCCCGTCGATCTCGTTCGCGAGATTCAGCGCATCGACGATCGGACCCACACCCGACATCGACACGGGCGGCAATGCAACGATCGCCACCTGCGTCGTGCGGGTGGCGCCTGCGGGACGGGACACCGGTACCACGGTTGAAACCTGCCCTGTCGCGTTACTTGAGGCTGCCCGACAGGAACTGCTTGAGCCGCTCGCTCTGCGGGCGCACCAGCACTTCCTTAGGATCGCCCTCTTCCTCGGTCCGCCCCTGGTGCAGGAACATCACGTGGTTCGACACGTTGCGTGCGAAGCCCATCTCGTGCGTGACGACGATCATCGTGCGGCCTTCCTCGGCCAGCTTCTGCATCACCTTCAGCACTTCGCCCACCAGCTCCGGATCGAGCGCGGAGGTCGGCTCGTCGAACAGCATCACGTCCGGATGCATCGCCAGCGCCCGCGCGATCGCCACGCGCTGCTGCTGGCCGCCGGACAGATGCGACGGATACTGCTTCTCGACGCGCGGCGGCAGGCCGACCTTCTCCAGGTACTCGCGCGCACGCTCCTCGGCTTCCTTCTTCGAAATGCCGAGCACGTGCACGGGCGCTTCCATCACGTTCTCGAGCACGTTCATGTGCGCCCACAAGTTGAAGTGCTGGAATACCATCGCGAGCTTCGTGCGGATGCGCTGCAGCTGCTTGTGATCGGCCACCTCCAGCGCGCCGGTCTTGTCGGCCTTCGTGCGCACGGCCTCGCCGTCGACGACGATCTGCCCCGCATTCGGCCGCTCGAGGAAATTGATGCAGCGCAAGAACGTGCTCTTGCCCGAGCCGCTCGCGCCGATGATGCTGATGACGTCGCCCGCCTTCGCGTCCAGCGACACGCCCTTGAGCACCTCGTTGTCGCCGTAGCGCTTGTGAATGTCGACCGCGGCAAGCTTCACGGAAGCGGACGCGCTCGTTTGAGTGATCTCGGCCAACTGGCTCTCCTCGAGTGAATTCAATGACGGGCGGCCGCGAGATACGCGAGCCAGTGGCGCTCCGCGCGGCGAAACGCCGCGACGAGTGCGAACGATACCGCAAGATAGATCAGCGCGGCGATTCCGAACGACTGGAACGCCATGTAGGTCGCGGAATTGGCGTCGCGTGCGACCTTCAGGATGTCCGGCACGGTCGCCGTGAACGCGACGGTCGTCGCGTGCAGCATCAGGATCACCTCGTTGCTGTACAGCGGCAGCGCACGGCGCAGCGCCGACGGCAGGATCACGCGGCGGTACATCGTGAACGGCGTCATCCCGTACGCACGCGCCGCCTCGACCTCGCCGTGCGGGATCGCACGGATCGCGCCGGCGAAGATCTCGGTGGTGTATGCGCAGGTGTTCAGCGCGAACGCGAGGATCGCGCAGTTGAAGCCGCTGCGGAAAAACGCGTCGAGCAGCGAATGCGAGCGCACGAACTCGAGGCTGTACATGCCCGTGTACATCAGCAGCAACTGCACGTAGAGCGGCGTGCCGCGAAACACGTACGTGTAGAACCGCACGGGCATCGACACCCACTTGTTCCTCGACACGCGTGCGACCGCGAGCGGCACCGCGCACACGAAGCCGAGCGAAATCGATGCGACGAGCAGCCACAGCGTCACCGCGAGGCCGGACAGGCGCTGGCCGTCCCAGAAAAGGAACGCCTTGCCGAATTCCTGGAGGATCTCGATCATAGTTCTGCGTGCCGCACGCCCATGGAATAACGCTTCTCGAGCTGGATCAGCACGAGGTTGGAGACGGTCGTGATCGCGAGATAGATCAGCGCCGCGACGAGGATGAAGAAGAACATGTTGAAGGTGCTCTTGCCGGCGTCCTGCGCGGCCTTCACGACGTCCGCAAGACCGATGATCGACACCAGCGCGGTCGCCTTCACGAGCACCTGCCAGTTGTTGCCGATGCCCGGCAGCGCAAAGCGCATCATCTGCGGAAACATGATCCGCGCGAACACGCGCGCGCCGCTCATCCCGTAGGCCGCGCCGGCTTCGAGCTGGCCGCGCGGGACCGACAGGAACGCGCCGCGGAACGTCTCGGTGAAGTACGCGCCGTAGATGAAGCCGAGCGTCAGCACGCCGGCCACGAACGGATCGATGTCGATCTGGTTCCAGCCGACGAGGTCGGTGAACTGGTTCAGCCAGATCTGGATGCTGTAGAACAGCAGCAGCATCAGCACAAGATCGGGCACCGAGCGGATCAGCGTCGTATAACCGGTCGCGATCGCTCGCAGCACCCGGTTGTGCGACAGCTTCGCCACCGCGCCGATCAGTCCCAATGCCACCGCAGTGGCGAGCGACAGCACCGACAGCTCGATGGTCTGCACGGTGCCGGCCCAGAGGACAGGACCAAAGCCGTAAAGGAACACGCGCGTCTCCAGAATTGAATGAATGCCGACGCGTATGCCTGTCCCGCGCCGGGCTGACGCGGATAGTCGCAAGCGAAATTGATTGCCTCAAATCACCGTGCGCGCGTTTGCTGCGTCGCAGCAATTCGTCCCACCATTTGTGCGCACGACTTACGCCGCTGTTTCAAAAGGGAAAAACCCGTTTCCTGACAGTCTCATGACACGTCGGGAAGCGGGTTTTTTGCAATTTTCCGGTCGCTTTTTCGATATAGCGCCGCACTGGCCATCGAGCCGAATGGGCATGTCCGGACATACGCCACACAATCGCTCGCTCATGCCCGCGACGCGATGCGGGCCGATTCGATGTCATCCGCGGCGACGCCTCATTTTTGCATCTACAAAAACTTCTTGCCACCTCATGTTTTCGCATCCACAATTAGTCGGAATTCCGTTCGTTTTCGATGATGCCAAGGATCTGTCGAACCGACTGAAACATGGCATATCGCTGCGAATGGCCGAATTCGCCGAGTGGGACGCAGCGTGCGCGTGGCCGGACGTTCGTCGCGATTACGGCGAGACGCGCTGGGTCTGCCTGGTGCCGATCGGCGCGCGCCTTCACACGGCGATCGTCGTCCCGCGCGGCCGCGCGCTGCGTGTCGTCAGCCTGCGAAAAGCCAACAACCGAGAGATGATTCGATATGAAGAAGGCGGTTAAATTCATACGCAACACGCCCGAGGAAGAAGCGGCGATCGCGCGCGGCATCGCCGCCGATTCGGACGCCCATGAACTCAGTGACGAAGAAATCGATGCGATGGAGCCATTCGTCGAGGTCGTCGCGAAGAAATTCGGGCGCCCGAAGCTCGAGCACCCGAAGGAACAGGTCAGCATCCGCTACGACGCCGACATCCTCGCCGCGTTTCGGGCGGACGGCCCCGGCTGGCAGACGCGCATGAACGACGCGCTGCGCGACTGGCTGAAGAAGCGCCGCGCGTAAACGTCACCGCCCTTTCAGGATGTCGGAGCGCGAAGTCGTATAGACGAGCCCGTCCGGGCCGAAATGGACGTTGAAGAACGCATCGGTGTTGACGCCGTCCTCGAGCCAGCGCCAGCTCCAGACCGTCTCGGGCTTCAGCGGGTATTGCGCGATGTCGCCAGGCTTGCCGAGCAGGCGTCGCACCTCGTCCTCGTTCATCCCCGGGCGCACTTTCGCAAAATTCTCGGCGGTCAGCACTTGCGTCGCGCCCGTGTAGCGCCCGTTCGCATCGAGGTCGACGAACCAGGTCTGGTTGCCCATCGGGCCGCGCGGATATTCGAGACGCTTCGAGCCGTCGGTGAACGTGCGCTCGGTCTCGGGCTTGCCCATCGTGCCGCGCACGTCGGCCTCGGTCGATTCGCCGACCTTCAGCCCCTTCAGCAGCAGCGGCGCGGGCTTGATCGCGTTGAAGAAGTCCCTGATACGTTGCACGTCGAGATGGCCTTGGTCGTCACAACCGGTTAGCGCCAGCGCAGCGGCCAGCATCGTCACGGAAAGCAGCCGGAAACGGAAAATCATCGGAAGAGTTGCGCGTGTAGGAAACACGCGGCAAGGATACCCGCGCGACGCCGAAAGCGCGAGACGGGCCGTGCGACCCGTCCCGGATTCAATGCGTCGTTTCCGTTTCGGCCCGGGTTTCGGACGCCCGATTCGCCGGCGGCGCGGTGCGCGGCACGGCCAGCGGCGCGCCCAGACGGCGGCGCGTGCGCAGCAGCTCGACGAGCTGCCACGAGCCGAGCGCGAGGCAACCGAACAGCACCTCGCGGCCGCGCTTGACCACCGCGAGCGACAGCGCCGTCTCGCGGTCGACGCCGAACATCTGCGCGAGCAGCACGACGGTCGCTTCCTGCACGCCGAGCCCGCCCGGCACCATGAAAGCCGCATGCCGCACCGCCTGCGTCATCGCCTCGATCGCGATCGCGCCGCCGATCGACACCGGGTGGCCGAGCAGCGCGAGCGCCCAGTAGATCTCGAGCGCGCCGAGCACGTAGCCGGCCAGTTGCCAGAAGAAGGCGCTGAACAGCAGGCCCGTGCGCGACATCAGCGAATCGATGTCGGCGTCGAGCCGACGGCCGTCGACGCCCTGCAGCAGCCGGTGCGAATCGCCGAGCAGGCGGCCCGCGAAACGCTCGATCGCATGGAAGATGCCGCCGCGCCGCATCAGCACCACGCCGAGCACCGGCAACGGCAGCGTCAGCAACAGCGCGAGGCCGATCGTGCCGCCGCCCATGTTGTCGGTTGCCGCGAGCAGCAGCACGAGGCCGAGCGCCGCGAACGCATACTGCACGACGATCGTCACGAGCACCTCGACGATCACCGACGCAGTCACACGGCTCGCGTCGGGCACCTGCCAGCGCGCGAGCCGGATGCCGACGATCTCGCCGCCGATCCCGACCACGGGCAGCAACCGATTCACGGCCTCGCGCACGGTCGCGATCCACCACAGGAACCGCAGCGAGCTGCGCCGGTCGAGCAGCAGGTGCCACGCGTACGCATCGAGCAGCAGCGGCAGAGCGTGGAACGGCACCAACCACAGCAGTGCGTAGCCGGCGCGCGCGAGCATCTGCGACACGTCGCCGACGCCTTCGTGCAGCCCCAGCGCGAGCAGGATGCCGACGCCGATCGGCCAGCCGAGCCACTTGATCCACTTGCTCATGACGGCTGGGCTCCCGGCGCCCGCGACGCGTGCGCGCCGCGCCGTGCCGCGGGCTCGCCGAATACGGCGGCGAAGCCGCCGGTCGCGACGCCCGCCGCCTTCAGCGCGGCCGCGACGCGCGGCGACAGCAGCGCATCCAGTTCGTCGACCGGACGGTAGCCGGCCATCGTCGGCGTGATCGGGCCGTCGCCGGCTTCGGCCGGATGGCAATAGATCTCGCCGACACCCGGCGGCAGCTTCGCGAGCGCGTCGAGCAGCACGGCCTCGTCCATCGCGCCCGTCCGCTCGATGCCGACCACGTAGTCGTTATGCGCGAGCCCGGCCCGGTTCAGCCGAGCGCGCACCAGCGCGATCCACGGCTTGAGCCACGCGGGCGCGCCGGTTTCGTACGGCAGCCGCACCGCGCGCAGCCCGTAGTCGCGGCCGATCTCGACGATCATCGACAGCACGGTCGGATGCAGGTGGAAATGCTTGTGCGCGTTCACGTGGTCGAGCGGCAGGCCGCTCGCCGCGAACGCATCGAACTGCGCACGGATTTCGCGGCGCAGTTGCGCGCGAACGTGCGGCAGGAAGAAAAAGCGACAGCCGTCCTTCGCCATCGCGTCGCCGAATCGCCCGTCGGGGCCGACGAGTGCGGGAATGTCATGCGCGGGAAGCGTGGCCGGCCCGTCCGCGAGCACCAGATGCAGGCCGACCGCGAGCGACGGCAGCCGCCGCGCGCGTTCGATCGCATCCTGCGCCGCGGGCGCACCGACCATCAGGCTGGCGGCGTTCAGCACGCCGTCGCGATGCGCGCGCTCGACCGCCGCGTTGACGCGCGGATGCAGCCCGAAGTCGTCCGCGGTGAAAATCAGCGCCTGCGCCGCCCGCTGCGTCGCCACGGATCAGGCCTCGTGCGCGCGCAGGAAGCGGAAGAACTCGACGCCTTCGCGCAGGCGACGCTTCATCATGTCCCAGCTCGTCAGCATCTCGCGCACGATCTCCCAGATCTTCGACGGACGGAAGTAGAACTGGCGATAGAACTGCTCGAGGTGGTGATAGATCTCGTCGCGCGACAGGTGCGGATAGCCGATCGCGGCGAGCTGCACGCCTTCCTTGCTCACCAGGTTGATGGTCTTGTTCTCTTCCATCCAGCCGTTTTCCACGGCCTGCTTGTAGAGCGTCGTGCCCGGATACGGCGCGGCGAGCGAGACCTGGATCGTGTGCGGGTTGATTTCCTTCGCGTACTCGATCGTCTTCTTGATGGTCTCCTGCGTCTCGCCCGGCAGGCCGAGGATGAAGGTGCCGTGGATCTTGATGCCGAGCTTCTTGCAGTCCGCGCTGAAGCGGCGCGCGAAATCGGTGCGCACGCCCTTCTTGATGTTCACGAGGATCTGGTCGTCGCCCGATTCGAAGCCGACCAGCAGCAGGCGCAGGCCGTTCTCCTTCATCACCTTCAGCGACTTGTACGGCACGTTCGCCTTCGCGTTGCACGACCAGGTCATGCCGAGCTTGCCCAGACCGATCGCGATCGCTTCGGCGCGCGGCAGGTCGTCGGTGAAGGTGTCGTCGTCGAACATCAGTTCCTTCACTTCCGGCATGTTGTCGCGGATCCACTTCGCTTCCGCGAGCACGTTCTCGACCGAGCGCGTGCGGTAGCGATGGCCGCTGACCGTCTGCGGCCACAGGCAGAACGTGCAGCGGGACTTGCAGCCGCGGCCCGTGTAGATCGACACGTACGGATAGTTCAGATAGCCGATGAAATAGTTGTCGATCTTCAGGTCGCGCTTGTAGACGGGCGCGACGAACGGCAGCTCGTCCATGTTCTCGAGGATCGGACGCGCTTCGTTGTGCTCGATCGAACCGTCCTTCGCGCGCCAGCTCAAGCCCTTGATCTCGGGGAACGGCTTGCCTTCGGCGAGTTCCTTGCAGGTGTAGTCGAACTCCTCGCGGCACACGAAGTCGATGGCGTCGCTCGCCGTGAGCGAGTTGTGCGGATCGACCATCACCTTCGCGCCGACCATGCCGACCAGCATCGACGGCTTCATCTTCTTCAGATCCTGCGCGAACATCGCGTCGGTCGGGAACGACGGCGTGCTCGTGTGGATGATCACGAGATCGTAGTCGTTGGCGATCTTCAGCGTCTCCTCGACCGACAGGCCGTCGGCCGGCGCGTCGACGACGCGGCTGCCCGGCACGAGCGCGGCCGGCTGCGCGAGCCAGGTCGGATACCAGAAGGAACGGATTTCGCGCTTCGCCTGATAGCGCGAGCCGGCTCCGCCGTCGAAGCCGTCATACGAAGGGGCCTGCAAGAACAGCGTTTTCATGAATGCTCCGGTAGCCTGCATAGTTCGTTTCGTTACAACGATTCAGTCAAAAAACCGCGGGCCGCCATGCCGGCGCCCGCCTCTCCGTCATGTCGCGCCGCGCGGCTTCGCCGTGCGACGCGTCTCGGCCCGCGGGCCGGTTCGATCGACAGCCCTAGCGGCCGTCCACTGCTTCCACGGCCGCCGTCGCGCGCTCGCCGCCGACGACCGTCATCCTTGCGCCGCGCCACACGACCTGCGTGCCGAACGCGGCCGCGAGCCACTCGAGCGCGAGCAGCGTGTCGCGCACCGCGACGAGCGGCAGGTCGCGCCAGAACGCGCGCCAGCCGTCCTCGCCGCGCGCATGCAGCACGAGCCGCCCGAATGCGCCGACCGCAGCCGCTCCGCCCGCCAGCCAGCCGGCGAAGGTGCCGTCGAGGCGCAATGCGAGCGCCGCGCCGATCGCGAGCCATGGCACGGTAAACGTAATGAACAGGAACGCGAAGCCGGCCGGGTTCAGCGAACGAATCGTGCGCAGCCAGCGCGTCTCGCGGTGCCATAGCGGCCCGAACGACGGTTCGATCACGTCGGTCGCGACCTCGACCTCCGACAGCACGGTGCGCCGCCCGAGGCGGCGCGGCAGCTCGGCCAGCCAGAAATCGTCGGCCAGCTCGTCCTTCAGCGCGAAGAGACCGCCGATCCGGTCGAGCGTGTCGCGCGTGAGCGCGAGCGTCGCGCCGAAGCCGAAACGGCTCGAGCGGCCGAGGTGCGTGATCCGCACCGACGGCGCAAACCAGGCGTCGACGAACTGCGCGCCGATCCGCGTCCAGAAGCCGCCGACGCTGCGCGCATGATACAGGCACGTGACGACCCCGACCGACGCGTCGGCGAGCGGCGCCGTCACGCGCTCCAGATAGTCGGGCTGCACCGCGATGTCGCTGTCCGCGATCACGATGCGACCGTATTTCGCGCGCTCGGCGAGATTGATCAGGTTGCTGACCTTCAGGTTCTTGCCATGCACGCGCGCGTCGATCACGAGCGTGATGTCGCACTCCGGATGATCGGCGCGCAGCCGCTCGACGATGGCGATCGCCGGATCGGCGGACGATGCGACGCCGAACAGCACCTCATAGCGCGGATGGCGCTGCGCGCAGAAAGTCGCGAGGTTTTCGTACAGGTGCGGCTCGGCGCCGCACAGCGGCTTGAGCACGCTGACCGGCTCGAAGCCGTCGCGCACCGCCGTGCGCGGCGTGCGCGGCCGCGGCGCGAAGGCCGCGACGAGCGCATAACCGGCCGCGGCCAGCGTGAACGCGATCAGGAGCCAGTCGAGCAGCGTGACGGTGGGCGTCATGCGCGACGCCTCCCGGCGGCATGGGCGCCATGGCAAACGCTTGAGCGCGATTGAGCGTGATGCGGTTTTCCGACAACGACGAACGCGGGCACGACCCGACTCCTTGTTCCAGCAGCGTCTGTAAGGGGGAGGCACGACCCGTTGTTCGGGTTCGGCCATGCCCGGCTTCGCGTGGCGTATCCCCGCGCAGCGCCAGGACGGCATGCGGGAAGACTCGAATGGCTCCATCGGCACAACATGGGCAGGCGCCGGATTTTAGCAGTCCGCGCCCCCCCGCGCTCGGCGCTACGAGAAACGGACTAGTGCAATTCCGGCAAAGCTGAGCGGTCGACGAACCCGATCGGTCCGGCCACGTTCACATTAGCGTAAGCACTTTGCAGGCGTATTGCAGTCTTGAAAATCAAACGTTTCGTGCAAATTTGTGTGTCGATGCGGTATCACTTCCAATCGCCGTAAAGTTTGGTAATTAATCGACGATTAGATTGATTTTTGCAACGATCGTCGCAAGCAACCCTGCGCCCCTGTAAGGCGCATGGGTATCCGCGCGTTGCCAGCACGTTCCGGAACCCTTTGGCAAAATCCTTGGCGTTTGTTGCGTAATCGCATCACCACGCCACCCCGTTTCGAAGGTCCCCCGATGACACCCTTTTCCGTACTCGATCTCGCCCCCATTCCGGCCGGCGCCGACGCCTCGCAAGCGTTCCGTAACACCGTCGATCTCGCACAGCACGCGGAGCGCTGGGGCTACCGGCGCTACTGGCTGGCCGAGCATCACAACATGCCGGGGATCGCGAGTGCGGCCACCGCCGTCGTGATCGGCCACGTCGCGGGCGCCACGCAGACGATCCGGGTCGGGTCGGGCGGCATCATGCTGCCGAACCACGCGCCGCTCGTGATCGCCGAGCAGTTCGGCACGCTCGCGTCGCTGTATCCGGGGCGCATCGATCTCGGCCTCGGCCGCGCGCCGGGCACCGACCAGACCACGTCGCGCGCGCTGCGCCGCGACCTGATCGGCAGCGCGGACTCGTTTCCGGATGACGTCGCGGAGTTGCAGCGCTACTTCGCGGAGCCGGTACCCGGTCAACGCGTGCGGGCGGTGCCGGGCGCCGGGCTCGACGTTCCGGTGTGGCTGCTCGGTTCGAGCCTGTTCAGCGCGCAGCTCGCGGCGATGCTCGGGCTGCCGTTCGCGTTCGCGTCGCACTTCGCGCCGGATTATTTGATGCGGGCGCTCGAGATCTATCGCGCGCAGTACCGGCCGTCGGCCGCGTGGCCGAAGCCGCATGCGATGGTCGGCGTCAACGTGTTCGCGGCCGACACCGACGACGAGGCGCGGCGCCTGTTCACGTCGCTGCAGCAGCAGTTCATCAACCTGCGGCGCGGCACGCCGGGCAAGCTGCCGCCGCCCGTCGACGTGCTCGAGGCGAACGAACTCGAACTCGCGACCGTCGCGCATTCGCTGTCGTTCGCGGCAGTCGGTTCGCGCGACACGGTGCGCGACAAGCTGCGCGACCGTATCGCGCAGACGGGCGCCGACGAGCTGATCGTCACCGCGCAGATCTACGATCATGCCGCGCGGCTGCGCTCGTTCGAGCTGACCGCCCAGATCCGCGACGAGCTCGCGAACGAGGCAAGCTGACGGCACGACCGCGCGCGGCCGGCCGCCTGCCCCGCATCACTGCGGGTGCACGGCCTCCAGCCCGTCGAGCAGCGCCTTGTGGAACGCGTCCGGGTCCTGGATCTGCGGCGCGTGTCCGAGCGCCGGGAATTCGACGAGCTGCGCGCCGGGAATCGCGGCCTGCGTGCGCTTCGCGAGCTCCGGATAGCGGCCGAGCTTCGCGTGCACGTCGGGCGGCGCGACGTCCTTGCCGATCGCGGTCGTATCCTTGTCGCCGATCATCAACAGCGTCGGCACGCGGATCGCGCCGAGTTCGTAGACCACCGGCTGCGTGAGAATCATGTCGTAGATCAGCGCGGAGTTCCACGCGACCGCGTCTCGGCCGGCGCCGCGATACATCCCGGCGAGCATCTGCACCCAGCGCTCGTACGACGGCGACCACTTGCCCGCGTAGTACGTGCCCTGCTCGTAGCGGCGGATCCCGTCGGCCGTGGTCTTCTGTTCGCGCGCATACCAGTAGTCGACCGACAGCGGCGGCACGCCGAGCGCTTTCCAGTCCTCGAGGCCGATCGGGTTCACGAGCACGAGCTGCTCGGTCGCCTTCGGATACATCAGCGCGTAGCGGATCGCGAGCATCCCGCCCGTCGAGTGGCCCATGATCGTCGCCGACTTCACGCCGACCGATTCGAGCAGCGCGTGCGTGTTGCGCGCGAGTTGCTGGAAGCTGTACTGGTAGCGCTCGGGCTTCGACGACTTGCAGAAGCCGATCTGGTCCGGCGCGATCACGCGATAGCCGGCGCGGCTCAGCACGCCGATCGTGTCCTCCCAGGTCGCCGCGCAGAAATTCTTCCCGTGCAGCAGCACGACGGTGCGGCCGTTCGGGTGCGCAGGCTGCACGTCGAGGTACGCCATCTCGAGGGTTTCGCGCTGCGACACGAACGCGTATTCGTGCACGGGCGCCGGATACGCGAACCCTTCGAGGCGCGGGCCGTACACGGGCCCGTCGTTGGCGGCGGGTGTCGCGGCGACGGTCGCAACGGGTATCGCGCACGCGGCGGCGGCGCTCGCGCCGAGCACGGCGGCGCGCGCGACGGACAACATCTTGCAAATCGAAAGCATGGCGATCACGGTGATTGGAGACGCGCGCGGGCAGTCGGGCTGCACCCGTGCTGCATCGCGCCCCGCGATTTTACGCGGTCGCATGACGACGACGCGCAACACTCCGGGGCCGCGCGACTTCCGTGCGCACGACGAACTCGGGTATCGTGTGACGTGACCCTGAAACGCGTGCAGGCGAATTCCCATGAAAAACGTCCTCAGCATTCAGTCGCACGTCATCTACGGCCATGCCGGCAACAGTGCGGCCGTGTTCCCGATGCAGCGTCTCGGCATCAACGTCTGGCCGCTCAACACCGTCCAGTTGTCGAATCACATGCAGTACGGCCACTGGGCCGGCAGCGCGATCGATGCCGCGAAGATGGAACAGCTCGTCGACGGCGTCGCCGCCATCGGCGCGCTCAAGCGTTGCGACGCGGTGCTGTCCGGCTTTCTCGGCTCGCCGCCGCAGGCGCGCGCGGCGGCCGAGATCGTGCGCTCGGTGAAGGCGATGAATCCGAACGCATGGTACTTCTGCGATCCGGCGATGGGCCAGACGGGCGGCATCCGGCCCGAGCCCGGCGTCGAGGAATTCATCGTCCAGGAGATGCCCGCGCTGGCAGACGGCATGTCGCCGAACCACACCGAGCTGCAGAAGCTCGCCGGGCGACGCATCGAGACCGTCGCCGAAGCCGTCGACGCCTGCCGCGCGCTGATCCGCCGCGGCCCGAAGATCATCCTCGTCAAGCACCTGCACGACCGCAACAGCCCGGCCGACCGTTTCAACATGCTCGCCGTCACCGAAACCGAAGCGTGGATCGGCCAGCGGCCGCTGTATGCGTTTCCGCGCCATCCGGTCGGCGTCGGCGACCTGACTAGCGCGATCTTCGTCGCGTGCCGGCTGCGCGGCGACTCGGTGCGCGCCGCGTTCGAGCACACGCTCGCGGCCGTGCATGCGGTCGTGAAGGCCACCTACGACGCCCGCCGCTACGAGCTCGAACTCGTCGCCGCGCAGGACGAAATCGCGCGGCCGAGCGAATGGTTCGGCGCGTGGGTGACCGACGCCTGACGCATGCGCATCGCGATCGTCGCCGCTGCCGCCCCTCTGCACCCTCTGCACCTTTGCCGCTCTCTACCGCCCTCTGCCTTCCCTCTGCCGTCCCTCTGCCGCCCCCGCACCCGTCCCGCCGCTCCCCACTCCTCCGGCGTGCCACGCGCCGCCCGCCTCGACCGTCGCCGCTTCCTCGCGGTTCGTACGGCGGCGTGCCGTCGCCCGCTATCCGATCCGCGCGTGCAAACGTTTCCGGACTTCACATGAATGACACCGATTCCTCGCTATGCTCGCGGCGGCACGAACCGGCGCAGCCGCATCCTGCGACCCGGCGCGCGCCGTTCCCGCAGGTCCCGCCAATCGGCTCCCCCTTTTCCGCACGATAACGACCATGACCCGATCGAACCGTCGTGACTTCCTGCGCGTCGCCGCCGGCACTGCCGGCGCCGCCGCGCTGAACCTGTTCCCGCCCGTGATCCGAGATGCGCTCGCGATTCCCGCGAACCGCCGCACCGGCACGATCCGCGATATCGAACACATCGTGATCCTGATGCAGGAGAACCGTTCGTTCGACCACTACTTCGGCACGATGCGCGGTGTCCGCGGCTTCGGCGACCCGCGCCCGCTGCGCCTCGCGAACGGCAAATCGGTGTTTCACCAGCCGGTCGGCCCGGCCGAACTGCTGCCGTTCCACCCGGGCGCCGACAAGCTCGGCCTGCAGTTCCTGCAGGACCTGCCGCACGGCTGGCAGGACATGCACGCCGCCTGGAACAAGGGCCGCTACGACCAGTGGGTGCCGAACAAGGGCACCACGACGATGGCGTACCTGAAGCGCGACGACATCCCGTTCCACTACCAGCTCGCCGACGCGTTCACGATCTGCGACGCGTACCACTGCGCGATCCCGAGCTCGACCGACCCGAACCGCTACTACATGTGGACGGGTTACGTCGGCAACGACGGCACGGGCGGCGGCCCGGTGCTCGGCAACGACGAAAAGGGCTACGGCTGGACGACCTATCCGGAAGTGCTCGAACAGGCCGGCGTGTCATGGAAGATTTACCAGGACATCGGCACCGGGCTCGACGCGAACGGCTCGTGGGGCTGGACGCAAAACCCGTACATCGGCAACTACGGCGACAACTCGCTGCTCTACTTCAACCAGTACCGCACCGCGCTGCCCGGCACGCCGCTGTACGACAAGGCGCGCACCGGCACCAACATCAGCGCCGGCGGCACGCTGTTCGACGTGCTGCAGCAGGACGTGAAGAACGGCACGCTGCCGCAGGTGTCGTGGATCTGCGCGCCGGAAGCATATTCCGAGCATCCGAACTGGCCCGCCAACTACGGCGCGTGGTACATCGAGCAGGTGCTGAAGGTGCTCGTGTCGAATCCCGACGTGTGGAGCAAGACCGCGCTCTTCATCACGTACGACGAAAACGACGGCTTCTTCGATCACGTGCCGCCGCCGTTCGCGCCGCAGTCGCGCGACAACGGGCTGTCGACGGTCGCGACGACCAACGAGGTATACGCCGGCGACGCATCGCACATGGCCGGCCCGTACGGCCTGGGGCCGCGCGTGCCGATGCTGGTCGTGTCGCCGTGGACCAAGGGCGGCTGGGTCTGCTCGCAGACCTTCGATCACACGTCGCTGCTGCAATTCATCGAGGCGCGGTTCGGCGCGCAGTATCCGGTCACGGCCGCCAACGTGTCGCCGTGGCGTCGCGCGGTGTGCGGCGACCTGACGTCGGCGTTCGACTTCGCGACCGCGGACGCCGCCTGGCCGACGCTGCCCGACACGAGCGGCTACGCGCCGCCCGACCGCGCGCGCCATCCCGACTACATCCCGGTGCCGCCGGTGCTGCAGAAGCTGCCGAAACAGGAGGCCGGGCTGCGTCCGGCGCGTGCGCTGCCGTACGAGCTGTTCGTGCACGGCCGCGTCGAAGCCGCGAACGGCCAGTTCCGGCTGACCTTCGCGAACACGGGCCGGGCAGGCGCGGCGTTCCAGGTCCAGTCGCGCAATCGCGTCGACGGCCCGTGGGCGTACACGGTCGAAGCCGGCAAGCGCGTCGCCGACACGTGGAGCGCCGCCGCGTCGCTCGGCTTGTACGACCTCGACGTGTACGGCCCGAACGGCTTCTACTGCCATTTCCGCGGCCCGTTCGCGACCGGTGTCGGCAGCGCGAACGTGAACCCCGAGGTGATCTACGGCTACGACGTCGCGAACGGCAACATCACGCTGCGCCTGATGAACCGCGGCCACAAGGCCGTGCGGCTCAAGGTCACGAACGCGTACGGCCACGGTCAAGCGCGCACGTTCGACCTCGCGCCGGGCGCGCACGTCGACGATTACTGGGACCTGCGCGGCAGCCACGGCTGGTACGACCTGACCGTCAGCGACGGCCGGCTGCTCGGCTTCCTGCGCCGCTTCGCGGGTCACGTCGAAACGGGCCGCCCAAGCACCAGCGACCCGCTGATCCGCACGACCGCGTCGCACGACGACGCCGAAGCCGCATCGGACGCCTTGTCCGACTGACGTCGACCCAACGCGGCGCGGCCCCGGCGGGCCGCGCCGCTGCGTTGCCCCGCTCCGCCCCCTTCCTCCCCCGGCCATTCCGTTCGCGACGGGAAATTCCCGATACCGGCCGCCCGCGCACGCGCGGAAGCTATGCGCAAATCCGCATCGAATGCGCGACAAATTTCCAAGACCCGTGCATATCGGCGACCTATATATCGAGGCAATCGGGGCTCTTCGCGGAGCCTGACGGGAGATGTTTCCGAGAATCACGATGCCGACCTCCCCGCCCGATTCCGAGAAGCGGTCGAACCGCCCGCCCGTCGCACGCGCCTGCCCGCCGAACGCGTGCGGTACCTACTCGCAGGTGTCGAACAAGAGGAACAACATGAAATTCCGTCATTCCCTGCTGTCGGTGTCGATTGCATCCGCGCTTGCCCTCCTCTCGCAACAGGCCGCCCAGGCCGCCGACGCAACCGACGTGAAAGTCGGCTTCGCCGCGCCGCTCACGGGCGTGAATGCCGGCTACGGCAAGGATCTGCAAAACGGCGTACAACTCGCGCTCGACGATGCGGTCGCGCAGAAGGTGCTGATCGCCGGCAAGCCTGCCCGTTTCAATCTCGTCGTGCAGGACGACCAGGCCGACCCGCGCATCGGCGTGCAGGCCGCGCAGGCGCTGGTCGACCAGAACGTGTCGGTCGTGGTCGGTCACTTCAACTCGGGGACGACGATCCCGGCATCGGTGGTCTACGACAAGGCCGGCATTCCGGTGATCGACCCGGCCGCGACCAATCCGACGCTCACGTCGCGCGGGCTCGCGAACATGTTCATGGTGATCGCGACCGACGGCCAGAATGCCGGCAACGCGGGCAAGTACGCGGTCGACGTGACGAAGGCGAAGCGCATCGCGATCATCGACGACCGCACGGCGTTCGGCCAGGGCGAGGCCGACGAATTCGAGAAGGCGGTGAAAGCCGCCGGCGGCAACCTCATCGGGCGCGAGTTCACCAGCAACCAGGCGGTCGATTTCCGCGCGCAGATCACGAGCCTGAAGGCCAAGAATCCCGACCTGATCTTCTTCGGCGGCCTCGACTCGCTCGCCGCGAACTTCATCAAGCAGATGCGGCAGCTCGGGCTGAATGCGCAGTTCGTCGGCGGCGGCGGCGTGAAGGACAACGAGTTCATCAAGATCGCGGGGCCGGCCGCCGAAGGCGCGATGGCGTGGGAATATGGCCGGCCGCTCGACGAGCTGCCGCAGGGGAAGGATTTCGAGGCGCGCTTCAAGAAGCGCTTCGGCGTCGACGTGCTGTCGTACGCGCAGTTCGGCTACGACGCCGCATGGGCGGCGATCAAGGCGATGCAGGCGGCCGGTTCGACCGACCCGAAGGCCTATCGCCCGGCACTCAAGAAAATCGACTTCGAAGGCGTGACCGGCCGTATCTCGTTCTCGAACGACGGCTCGCTGAAGAGCGGGATGTCGACGCTGTACCAGGTGAAGAACGGCGCGTGGAAGACGATCGTGACGAAGGGGGGCTGAGCGGCGAGGGAAGCGGCCGGCGGCGGAAATGCCGCGTGGCCGCCGACATCGAGGCGGTCATGCCGACCTTATATGACGACTGATGTTAATGCCATGCGGCGGGACACGCATCCATGCGAGTCCCGCGAGACTTGACGGTCAACCTGCCTCGGCCTCGGCTGCCTCGTGCGCGCGGCGCAGCCGCTCGCGGCTGTTCGTGAGGTGCGTGCGCATCGCGGCGCGGGCGGCTTCCGGATCGTGGCGCGCGATCGCCTCGTAGATGTCCTCGTGCTCGTGGTTCAGCCGGCCGACGTAGCGCTCGAGGTCGTCGCCGGCAAAGCGCGCCGAATTCACGCGCGTGCGCGGGATGATCGACGTGCCGAGCTGCGTCATGATGTCGACGAAATAGCGGTTGCCGGTGGATTGGGCGATCTGCAGGTGGAACTGGAAATCGAGCTGCGCGGTGTCGCGGCCGCTGCCCGCGCCCGTCGCGATCGCGTCGAGCGCGCGCCGCAGTGCGGCGAGGTCGGTATCGTTCGCACGCTGCGCGGCGAGGCTCGCGCACTCGCTTTCGAGGCTGATGCGCAACTCCAGCACCGCGAGCACGTCGCGCAGCGTCGTGATCGTCGCGGGATCGATGCCGAGCGTCTGGCGGCGCGACGGCTCCAGCACGAAGCTGCCGATGCCGTGGCGCGTCTCGACGAGGCCGCTCGCCTGCATCCGCGAGATCGCCTCGCGCACGACCGTGCGGCTCACGCCCTGTGCCGCCATGACTTCGGTTTCGGTCGGCAGCTTGTCGCCGGGACGCAGCGTGCCGTTTTCGATCTGCGCGGTCAGCGCGTCGACGACATCTTGTGCGAGGCTGCGTGCGCGACGGCGCGGCGCTGCGGGAAGCGTAGGCACGGACATGTGGCCGGTTCCTTTTTGAATGATCGTAATGTGAGCCGAGGGTTTACGCGGGGTTTGAGCGAAAGCCGATGATTCATTATACTGCGTCACAAGTCATCCGACGACTGATGATCGGCGCATGGATCTCCTGTCGACTCAGATCGGCTGTTCAGCACATCTGGTCCCATGCGCGACGATCGACCCGCGTTCGCGTTCTGCGCTCCGCTGGCCGGCTGTCGCTCCCACCCCGTTTCGGGTTGCGTCGGCATGCGGGCTTGCGCGCCGCGCACGTCGGTTGTCGAATGATCGCACCTCCCGCCGCGCGCGGCAAAGCTTTTGCCGCACGGCATCGCCCACTCTTTCGCCATCGCCGCCCATGAACGCCGTCACTGCCTCGCCCTCCCACGACACGCCGCGCATCGTCGACCTGCAAGCGATTCCGGTCGCCGGCCACGACAGCATGCTGCTCAACCTGAGCGGCGCGCACGGCCCGTTCTTCACCCGCAACCTCGTGATCCTGAAGGACAGCGCGGGCCGCACGGGCGTCGGCGAAGTGCCCGGTGGCGAAAGCATCCGCCGTACGCTCGACGACGCGCGCGCACTGGTCGTCGGCCAGCCGGTCGGCAACCATCAAGCGGTGCTCAACGACGTGCGGCGCACCTTTGCCGACCGCGACGCGAGCGGCCGCGGACTGCAGACCTTCGACCTGCGCACGACGATCCACGCGGTCACCGCGCTCGAAGCCGCACTGCTCGACCTGCTCGGCCAGCATCTGGGCGTGCCGGTCGCCGCGCTGCTCGGCGAGGGCCAGCAGCGCGAGCGCGTCGAAATGCTCGGCTACCTGTTCTACATCGGCGACCGCACGAAGACCGCACTGCCCTACCGCGACGGCCGCGGCGCGACCGACGACTGGACGCGCGTGCGCGACGAAGCCGCGCTGACGCCCGAAGCCGTCGTGCGGCTCGCCGAAGCCGCGCATGCGCGCTACGGCTTCAACGACTTCAAGCTGAAGGGTGGCGTATTCGAGGGGGCACGCGAGATCGAAGCCGTGACGGCGCTCGCCGAGCGCTTCCCCGACGCGCGCGTGACGCTCGATCCGAACGGCGCATGGTCGCTCGACGAGGCCGTGCGGCTGTGCCGCGACCAGCATCACGTGCTCGCGTATGCGGAAGATCCTTGCGGCGCGGAGAACGGTTACTCGGGTCGCGAGGTGATGGCCGAATTCCGCCGCGCGACGGGGCTGCCGACGGCGACCAACATGATCGCGACCGACTGGCGGCAGATGGGCCATGCGGTGCAGTTGCACGCCGTCGACATCCCGCTCGCCGATCCGCACTTCTGGACGATGCAGGGGTCGGTGCGGGTCGCGCAGATGTGCCGCGACTGGGGCCTCACGTGGGGTTCGCATTCGAACAACCACTTCGACGTGTCGCTCGCGATGTTCACGCACGTCGCGGCCGCGGCGCCGGGCCAGGTCACCGCGATCGATACGCACTGGATCTGGCAGGACGGCGAACGGCTGACGCGCGAGCCGCTGAAGATCGAGAACGGGCTGGTGGAAGTGCCGAAGCGGCCGGGGCTCGGCATCGACGTCGACATGGACGCGGTCGCACGCGCACACGAGCTGTACAAGCAGCACGGCCTCGGCGCCCGCGACGACGCGGCGGCGATGCAGTATCTGATCCCGGGCTGGACGTTCGACAACAAGCGCCCCTGCCTCGTGCGCTGAGCATGGGGCAAGCCGGGCGGCGGAACCGCCCGGTCGGACGGGGATCGGCAGGCACGACGCCGTGCGTGGCCGGGCCGGCTGGCGTCGGGCTCGAAACGCCTCGCGAGTGGGACGAGATCCGGATGGCTGCCGCCGTGCCGGACAGGCGGGCCGCGCCTAGCCGGTCAGTCCTAGCCGGGTGTCCGGCCGGACGCCCCTAACCGGGCGTCCCTAGCCGGGCGCCCCTAACCGGGCGCCCCTATCCCCCGCGCCATCCCCGACGCGGCGAAGACGATGACGATCACCAGCACCGCCTGCCAGTGGCCGATCCGCACATAAGTGCGCGCACGGCCGATATCGGGCATCTGCTGCCGCCGCGCGGCGACACGCCAGCGGATCAGCCCCAGCATCGGCGCGATCTCGAGCAGCAGGATCAGTGCGAGCGCGGTCATCTTCAGGTGAAAGAACGGTTCGTGCAGGTAGTACGCGGTCCCTTTCTCGAAACCGCCGAACGCTCGTACAAGCCCCGTCGCGATCAGCACGAGCGCGGACAGCCCCCAGACCGCATCGGCCTTGAACACGCCGGGCAAATCGGCCGCCTGCGACGAAGCGACGAGCCGGCGCAACGCGCGGTTGCGCCCCGCGATCGCGGCGAACGCGACGCCGAACGCACTCAGGTGAATGGCGGCCAGCAACCAATGGACGATCATCGCGCCTCCTTGTCGCCCGCACCCGGTGCGCGAGCCCTGTCAGACGATCTGCTTGAGCGCCGCGTCGAGCGCGAGCACCGCGACGCGGTCGCCTTCGGTCGCGAGCGGCGTGCGCATCACGGTCTGCCGGTTGTGACCGACAGCCGCCGGCGAATCCCACAGCAGCTCGACCTTCGGTCGATTGAACAGGCTGCCGCGGCGCGGCGGCACGACCGCCGGCTGCGCGCCCTGCTCGCCCGCGGCGGGCGCCGCGTGGCCGGGCCAGCGCACCGACAGTTCGCGCGCGTCGTACTGGCCGACCTTGCGACTTTCCATCCAGACGATCGCGGTACGCGTCAGCACGTCGAGCGAAATCGCATACCGGCCAACCGCGAAGCGGCGCGCGGCCACGTTGGTCCGCCACAGCGGCCGCGGCCGGCAGATCCATACGATCGCCGCGTACAGCGCCGGCGCGGCGACGAGCC
This sequence comes from Burkholderia sp. ABCPW 11, assembly GCF_001523445.1. NCBI lineage: Bacteria > Pseudomonadati > Pseudomonadota > Betaproteobacteria > Burkholderiales > Burkholderiaceae > Burkholderia > Burkholderia sp. ABCPW 11. The sequence goes on from NZ_LOVM01000037.1 coordinate 23,413, forward strand.
AGCCGTTGGTCGCCGTCACCGCATGCAGCGCGCGGCGCCAGCCGGCCGCCCACGTGAATGCACCGATCGACCACACGGCGAACAGAAGACCGATCAGCGCGAACACGCGCAGCGCCTGGCGCAACCACTGCGGCAGCGGATGGAACGGCCGCTCGGCCCGTGCAGCGGCGCCCGGCAGCGCGAGCAGCAGGAAGATCAGGATGAGGTAGATGAACGCCCACGGCGACGACACCATCGCCGACAGCGACGAGCGATAGCCCATCTGGGACATCGAGAACAGCCAGCGCGCGAGCAGCACGAGACCGATCGCGCGCAACGCGAAGATCACGCCGGCGCCGGGGGCCGGCGCTGCGCGCGTGGTTTTCGTTCTCGCCAAGACTGCTCTCCTCTGGATATTCGTACCGGCCGGATTTCACGGCACGGCCATTATAGGGACATTACCGTCTGGACAGATGGCCGGATGGCGTGGCGGGCCGCTTCGGGGGCCGTTCGCGGCGCCGGGCGCGGCGAGAATACAACAGATCCGCGCCGCGGATGTGACAACGCCCCGCCGGCAAACCCGGACGGGGCGTCATGAAGGCCGCGCGGCGACGGCCCGCAATCAGCTCGCGTTGACTTCGCGGAGCACCGTGCGGCGCTTCTGGCGCAGCAGTTCCTCGTAGCCCTTCACGTAATTCTGCGCCATCACCTTCGACGAGAAACGGGCTTCGAACGCGGCGCGAACCTTCTCGCGCGGCAGCGTATCGAGGCGCTTGAGTGCGGCGACGGCCGACAGTTCGTCTTCGACGACGAAGCCCGACACGCCGTTGTCGATCACTTCCGGCACCGAGCCGCGCTTGAACGCGATCACCGGCGTGCCGCAGGCCATCGCCTCGATCATCACCAGGCCGAAGGGCTCCGGCCAGTCGATCGGGAACAGCAGCGCATGCGCGTTACCGAGGAATTCGGTCTTCTCGGCCTCGCTGATTTCGCCGATGTACTCGACGTGCGGCAGCGCGAACAGCGGCTTGATCTTCTCTTCGTAGTACGCGCGGTCGGCCTTGTCGAGCTTCGCGGCGATCTTGATCGGCAGGCCGGCCTGCTCGGCAATGCGGATCGCCGTGTCGACGCGCTTCTCCGGCGAGATACGGCCGAGGAACGCGAGGTAGCTCGGCTTCACGTTCGGGATCGGCGTCAGCAGGTTTTCCGGCAGGCCGTGGTAGACGGTCGACAGCCAGTTCGCCTGCGGCAGCGGGATGCGCTGGTTGTCGGAGATCGACACGACCGGCACGTCGCTGAATGCATTGAAGATCGGCTGCAGTTCCGGCAGGTCGAGACGGCCGTGCATCGTCGTCAGATGCGGGACCGGCTGGCGCGAGAACAGCGAGAACGGGTAGTAGTCGATGTGGCAGTGCAGGACATCGAACTCTTCCGCGCGGCGGCGCACCTGCTCGAGGAGCAGCATGTGCGGGGCCATCACGTCGCGGATCGTCGGGTCGAGGCGCAGCGCCTGCGGCCAGCACGCTTCGAGCTTCGCGGACGTTTGCGAATCGCCGCTCGCGAAGAGCGTGACGTCGTGCCCCATCTCGACAAGTGCTTCGGTGAGGTAGGACACCACTCGCTCGGTACCACCGTACAGTTTCGGGGGCACCGCTTCGTGCAACGGAGCGATTTGGGCGATTCGCATGCGTAACTCCTAAAAAATCGGCAAAAAACCAGGTATGGGTCGGCAACCTGCCGGCGGTCCGGGCTGGCTGCGCGTCGCCCGAACATCGGACGAATCGGCCTGCCGGGAGCGTCGAAACCCGCGCTGCTCAAGGAGCGTCGGCGACGCGACAGGCATAGAACGTTTGAAACGAAGACCCGTTGACAGGGGTTCGTAAAAAAACCTGGAATCGAACCCGGAGCCGATTATCTAGGGTTAATCCCGATACGGCGCACGACATTTCAAACACTTTACTTTGTTACAAAGGCGCAACACTTTGCAACCCGCGGACTCGGGCGTCCGTTCTAGAGTGGAAGGCCGTTTTGGCGATCCTTGTTAACCCGCAGCTGCCGGCAGCGCGATTCCGGCATACGACGCAGGACGGGATGCCGGATTTTATCTCAAAATCGAGCGCGAGCCCCTGGCCAAGGCAAGATTCGCGCAGCGCGACGCGCGGCGTTGTTTACAATGCCGGATTATTCAGTCCGGGCGAACGCCGGCCTGCGACCCAGCCGCCACGCTCACTCACCGAATCACCGCACGCATATTTTGGAATCTCTCACCCCCGCCCAGCGCAACGCCCACAACGCGAAGCTGTCGAGCTACGCGCATCGGCCGATCGCGTTCCTGTTCCGCTACATCCGCCTCCACCCCGTCGCGCACCTGGTCGTGCTCTGCAGCGTGTTGGCCGCCGTGGGCTGCGCGCTCGGCTCGCAATATGCGATCAAGCACCTGATCGACGTGCTGGCGACCGGACGCCATCATCCGGGCCCGCTGTGGAGTGCGTTCGCGCTGCTCGTCGGGCTGATCGCGGCCGACAACCTGCTGTGGCGCGTCGGCGGCTGGGTCGCCGCGCACACGTTCGTCGCGGTCACGGGCGACCTGCGGCGCGACCTGTTCCAGTACCTGATCGGCCATTCGCCGACGTATTACTCGGAGAAGCAGCCGGGCACGCTCGCCAGCCGCATCACGGCCACGTCGAACGCGGTCTACACGTCGGAGAACACGATGGCGTGGAACGTGCTGCCGCCGTGCATCGCGGTGATGGGCGCGATCCTGATGATCATCGTCGTCAATCCGCTGATGGCGGCCGGCCTGCTCGGCTGCTCGGCCGTGCTGTCCGTCATCCTGTTCAAGCTCGCCGGCCGCGGCTCCGCGCGCCACCATGCGTTCGCGGCGAAGGCCGCGGCGGTCGACGGCGAGCTCGTCGACGTGATCGGCAACATGGGCCTCGTGCGCGCGTTCGGGATGACGCTGCGCGAACAGAAGCGCTTCAGCGCGACGGTGAAGGCCGAGATGGATGCGCGCCAGCAGAGCCTGCTCTATCTCGAAAAGCTGCGCCTGCTGCACGCAGTGATCACCGCGATGCTGTCCGCCGGCCTGCTCGGCTGGGCGCTGTGGCTGTGGGATCAAGGCCGCGCGACGTCGGGCGACATCGTGCTCGTCAGCTCGCTCGGCTTCACGATCCTGCACGGCACGCGCGATCTCGCGGTCGCGCTCGTCGACGTCACCCAGCACGTCGCACGCCTGTCCGAAGCCGTGAAGACGCTGCTCGAACCGCACGGCATGCCGGACCGCTCGGACGCGCAGCCGCTGTCGGCCAAGGGCGGTCGCGTCGACTTCGAGCGCGTGACGTTCGCGTACCCGCACCGCCGCGCGATCCTCGACCACTTCGACCTTCATATCGAGCCGGGCCAGCGCGTCGGCCTGATCGGCAAGTCGGGCGCCGGCAAGTCGACCGTGCTCGCGCTGCTGCAGCGCTTCTACGACACGCAGGACGGCGCGGTGAAGGTCGACGGCCAGGACGTGAAGGGCATCACGCAGGACAGCCTGCGCCACGCGATCGCGCTGGTGCCGCAGGACATCTCGCTGCTGCACCGGACGATCTACGACAACATCGCGTACGGCCGCCCCGACGCGACCCGCGACGAAGTGCTCGCCGCCGCGCGCGACGCGCGCTGCGCGGAGTTCATCGAAGCGATGCCGGAAGGCTATGACACGATCGTCGGCGACCGCGGCGTGAAGCTGTCGGGCGGCCAGCGCCAGCGCATCGCGATCGCGCGCGCGATCCTGAAGGATGCGCCGATCCTGCTGCTCGACGAAGCGACGTCGGCGCTCGACAGCGCGTCCGAGGAAGCGATCCAGAGCGCGCTCGACCGCCTGATGGTCGGCCGCACGGTGATCGCGATCGCGCACCGCCTGTCGACGCTGCGCAACTTCGACCGCATCATCGTGATGAACAACGGCAAGGTGATCGACGACGGCCCGCCCGACGTGCTGCGCAACCGCCCCGGCCTGTATCGCGACCTGCTCGCGAAGCAGCACGGCCGCCATCATGCGGCCCCCGACGGCAACACGCCGACCGGCGAACGCGTGGCCTGACGCGCCGGCATCGCGCCGACGAAAAAGCCGCCGCGCTTCCCGCACGGCGGCTTTTTCATTTGCGCCGACAGCAACGAATCGGATCAGACCTGCTGCAGATCGCGCAGGAAATTGTCCCGCCACACCGACACGTTGTTCTCGCGAAGCTGCGCGATCATGTCCGCATAGCGCGCACGCCGCTCGGCGAGCGGCATCGTCAGCGCCTGCGACAGCGCATCGGCCATTCCGTCGATATCGATCGGATTGACGATCAGCGCGCCCGTGAGCTCGCGCGCGGCGCCCGCGAAGCGCGACAGCACCAGCACGCCCGGATCGTCCGGATTCTGCGCGGACACGTATTCCTTCGCCACGAGGTTCATCCCGTCGCGCAGCGGCGTCACGAAACCCACGCGCGCGAGCCGGTACAGCGCGGCCAGCACCTGACGGTCGTACTGACGGTGAATGTAGAGGATCGGCGCCCAGTCGAGCTCCGCGTAGCGCCCGTTGATACGTCCCGACTCCGCTTCAAGCTGCAGGCGGATGTCCTGGTACGCACGCAGGTCCGCACGCGTCGACGGCGCGATCTGCAGGAACGACACGCGGTTGCGGATCGACGCCTGGTGCTCGAGCAGCTTCTCGAACGCACGGAATCGTTCGACGAGCCCCTTCGAATAATCGAGCCGGTCGACGCTCATGATCAGTTGCCGCCCGCGCAGCGACGTCGCGAGCGTGCGCACCGCCTTGCCGTGCTCGCCCGCCTGCGCGAGCGACGCGATCTCGTCCGGGTACACGCCGATCGGATAGGCGGCCGCGCGCAGCGTCTGGCCGAACGCGCGTACGCGCACCGTGTGCCCGTCGTGCTCGACCTCGCCGTCCGCCTCGAATTCGACGTAATCGCAGAACGCGCGCAGATCGGGCCCGGTCTGGAAGCCCAGCAGATCGAATGCGCACAGCGACTCGACGAGCTCGCGGTGCGGCGGCACGTTGACGAGCACCTGCGCGGCCGGAAACGGGATGTGCAGGAAGAAGCCGATGCGGTTCTTCACGCCGGCGTCGCGCAACGCGCGCGCGAACGGAATCAGGTGATAGTCGTGCACCCAGATCACGTCGTCGTCCTGCAGCAGCGGCACGAGCTGCTGCGCGAGCCAGACGTTGACGCGGCGATAGCCGTCGAATTCGTGGCGATCGTACTGGATCAGGTCCGCGCGGTAATGGAACGCGGGCCATAGCGTCGCGTTGGAAAACCCGCGGTAATACTGGTCGTAATCGCGGCGCGACAGCCCGACCGTCGCGAACGTCACGGGCCCGCGCTCCTCGATGCGGATCTGCGGCTGCGGTGCGCCGGACGCGACCACTTCGCCGCTCCAGCCGAACCACATGCCGCCGGTTTCCTTCAGCGCGTCATAGACACCGATCGCGAGGCCGCCCGCCGCCGGTTCGCCTTCCGAAATCGGCGCGACGCGGTTTGAAACGATGATGAGCCGGCTCATGCGTGCGGCTGCCCCGCGCCGAGCCAGCAGGCGATCTGCTCATGCAATGCGTCGACCGAATCGAGCCGCATGCGCGCGGACGTCTCGCCCGCACCGACCTTGATCGACAGGCCGCCGCGCGCGTTGACCACCGCGAAGCCCTTCTCGTCGGTCAGATCGTCGCCCGCGAACAGCGGCACGCGGCCCGCAAAGGGCGGCTCGTCGAGGAACGCGGCCAGCGCGCGGCCCTTGTCGACGCCCTTCGGCTTGATCTCGAACACCATCTTGCCGGGTTGCAGCACGTACGCATCCGCATAGTCGGCGACGAGGCGCTCGGCCGCTTCGCGCGCCACCGCCTCGCGCTCGGGCGCATTGCGAAAGTGCAGCGCGACGGCCGCGCCCTTGATCTCGAGCAGCATGCCCGGATGGCGGTCGACGACGTCCGCGAGCTCGCGCTCGATGCGCAGCAGGCGTTCGTCGTTGAAGCCGATGCGCTGCGTGTCGCCGTTCGCATCGCGGCGCTCCGCGCCGTGCAGGCCGGCGATCGGCAGGCCGGGCATCTTCAGGAACGTGTCGAGGTTGTCGATGCCGCGCCCGGACACGATCGCGACCGCGCCGTGCGAGCGGCGCGACAACTCGTCGAGCAGCGTCAGCAACGACGGCGGAACGCGAATGCTGTCGGGCGTCGGCGCCAGTTCGACGAGCGTGCCGTCGAAGTCGAAGAAGAACGCGGTATCGGTCAGGGACAGGGAAGCCGGAACGGATTGCATCGATTCGATAGTCTGAGGGGCGGCCGGCACATGCCGGCCGCCGCTGCGCGAATGGAGTTGTGCGCATCTTACCGCGCCTGCGCGTCCAGATGGGCGAAACCGCGGGCAGCACGGACATCGCGCCGCCCGCTGCGCCAACTGCGACATATTGCCCCGCTCGCCCGCGCCGTACGGGTTTCGAAAGGACGCAGGCGCGCGAATTGCGCTACAGTCGCAACCGCCTGCCGCGCGACGCCGCCATACGGGCAATTTCGGACATTCCCGTAGAATGTTTTTTAATTTGGGGTTGCCACGACAACGTCCGCTCGCCGCGTTGCGCCCCTTGCGGATACGGTCAGCGTCACGCGCCTCGCGAGCGGCCGTTCTCGTGGCAGCGCATGCGCGTTCCATATGGAAACAGTCCCTGAGATGCCGTCTGCCTGTCCCGCGCCGCGCCGGCGCTTCTCCCGCCTCATCCACACGGCCGCGGCCCTCGCCGCCGCCCTGGCGCTCGCCGCGTGCACGCACGACGAGCCACGCTGGAACCTCACCAACGTCACCGGCCACCTGCCCGACCTGTCGTTCGAGCTGACTGGCGGCGACGGCCATCCCGTCGATGCCGATGCGTTCCGCGGCCGCGTCGCGCTCGTCTACTTCGGCTACACGCACTGCCCCGATGTCTGCCCCGAAACCCTGGCGCGGCTGATGGAAGTGCTGGCGAAGCTCGGCCCGCAGGCGGACCACGTGCGCATCCTGTTCGTCTCGGTCGATCCGGCGCGCGACACGCCGCAGGCGATGCAGTCCTATGTCGCCGCGTTCGACGCCGCGCACGCGCGCGGCCTGACCGGCACCGACAGCCAGATCGAATCGCTCGCGAAGCGCTATCGCGTCGCGTACCAGATGGAAAAGCGCGATCCGTCCGGCGGCTACGAAGTGACGCACAGCTCGGCCGTCTACATCTTCGACGCGACCGGCCGCGCGCGCCTGCTCGCGACCGATCGCGATTCGCCCGACGCCATCGCCGCCGATGTGCGCCGGATCATCGACCCTGCCTCCACGACCTGAATTCCGCGATGAACACGAAAACGACCCTCAAGACGTTCGCCCTCCTCGCCGCGCTGTGCGCCGGCGCTCACGCCTATGCCGCCGGCGCGATCAGCGCGCAGAACGCCTGGGTGCGCTGGCTGCCGAACAAGCTGCCCGCGGGCGGCTACGTGACGCTCGTGAACACCGGCGACAAGCCGATCGACCTCGTCGACGTCGACAGCCCCGACTACGGAATGGCCATGCTGCACCAGACGGTATCGAACGGCTCGACGCAGAAGATGGAGATGGTCGACAAGCTGACGATCCCCGCGCGCGGCAAGGTCGACATCGCGCCGGGCGGCTATCACTTCATGCTCGAGGAGCCGAAGCACGCGATCAAGCCGGGCGACACCGTGCATCTGCGCCTGAAGTTCTCCGACGGCGAAACGGTCGATGCGCCGTTCGCCGTGAAATCGCCGGCCCGGGCGAAGTGATGCACGCACGATGAACCTCCTGTACTGGCTCGATCCGTGGGAACCGTCGCCGACCGTGGTCGTCGCGGTGCTGGCGGCCGCCGTGCTGTTCGCACGCGGTGCGAAGAAGGCGAAGGTGTCGCCGCTGCGGCAGTTCTCGTTCTGGTTCGGGCTGACGGCGCTCTATATCGCGCTGCATACGCGGCTCGACTACTTCTTCGAGCACGAATTCTTCATGCACCGCGCGCAGCACCTGGTGCTGCATCACCTCGGGCCGTTCTTCATCGCGCTGTCCTATCCGGGCGCGGCGATCCGCGCAGGCATTCCGTTCCGCTGGCGACAGCGCTTCGTGCGCCCCGCGCTCGCGTGGGTGCCGGTGCGCGCGACGCTCGACGTGGTATTCCATCCGGTCGTCGCGGTCGTGCTGTTCGTCGGGCTGATCTATTTCTGGCTGCTGTCGCCGATCCACTTCATCGCGATGCTCGACTGGCGTCTCTATCGCGTGATGAACTGGAGCATGGTGATCGACGGGCTGCTGTTCTGGTGGCTCGTCGTCGATCCACGTCCCGCGCCGCCCGCGCGGCTGTCGCCGGGCCGCCGGATCCTGATCGTCGTCGCGGCGATCCCGCCGCAGATCGCGCTCGGCGCGCTGATCTTCTTCACGCCGCACGAGCTGTATCCGATCTATTCGATCTGCGGCCGCGCGTTCACGTGGCTGAGCCCGCTGCGCGACCAGCAGATCGGCGGCCTGCTGCTGTGGATTCCCGGTTCGATGATGAGCGTGATCGGCGCACTGATCGCGCTGCGGCACTGGCTACGGCTGTCCGCGCGCGGGCGCCTGATCGGCGAACGGGCCGCGCGGCGCACGGACGAACCGCGCGTCGCACGCGGCGCGCACTGACTGCCGCGCAGCGCGGCGCGCGTCATCACGCGCGCGCGCTGCTCATCCAGACGTGCGGGATGCCGTCCTCGTCGTGCACGTCCGAACTCGGCGTGAAGCCGAATGCTCCGTAGAAACGTTGCAAGTGAGCCTGTGCATGCAGGCTCACCGGCGTATCCGGCCACTGCGCGCGGATATGCTCGAGCGCGCGCGACAGCAGCCCGTTGCCGAGCCCCGCGCCGCGAAACGCGGCGGTCGTCAGCACGCGGCCGATGCGCACGTCGGTGTGCTGCGCGTCCGGCAGCAGCACGCGCAGATAGCCGGCCAGACGGCCGGCCGGATCGAAGGCCGCCAGGTGCCACGCGGCCTGGTCCGCATCGTCGATGTCGCGATACACGCAGTTCTGTTCGACGACGAATACGGCGCTGCGCGCTTCGAGGATCGAATAGATTTCGCGCGCCGTCAGCGCGTCGAAGGATTTCCAGCGCCAGTCGAGATCGGCGGTGCTCGGGGATGCGGCAGGTGCGGATGCGTTCATGTGCGGTCCTGAGTCGGGCGCGCCGACCGGCGCGCGGCAACCGTCGATTATGCCTCGAAGCGCGCCTCGCGCGCGACCGCCTGCCCGCGCCCGAAAAAAAGGCCCCGCATCGCGGGGCCTGCTCGTCATGCCGTCATACCGGCATCTGGCCGAAGCGGCCGCTGTTGAAATCCTCGATCGCGGTACGAATCTCCGCTTGCGAGTTCATCACGAACGGACCGTAGCCGACAACCGGCTCGTCGATCGGCTCGCCGCTCAGGATCAGCAGCTTCGCGTCGCCGTTCGCTTCGATCTCGACGTCGCTGCCGTCGCGGCCCAGTTGCACGAACTGCGCTTCGCGGGCCACCGTCTCGCCGTTCACCTGCACGGTGCCGCTCAGCACGACCACCGCGAGCGTACGCCCTTCGGCGACCGGGAACCGCGCATGACCGCCTGCGACGAGCCGCACGTCCCACACGTCGATCGGCGTGTGCGTGCGGGCCGGGCCGCGTCGCCCGTCGAGCTCACCGGCGATGATCCGCGCCCGTCCCGCGCCGTCCGGCAACTCGACCACCGGGATATCGGCGTTCAGCAGCGTCTGATAGCCGGGCGCGCCCATCTTGTCCGCGGCGGGCAGGTTCACCCACAGCTGCACCATCTCGAGCGGGCCGCCCCGCTTCGTGAACGCCTCCGAGTGGAATTCCTCGTGCAGGATCCCGCTCGCGGCCGTCATCCACTGCACGTCGCCCGGGCCGATCGTGCCGCCCGCGCCGGTCGAGTCGCGGTGCGCGACTTCGCCGTCATAGACGATCGTCACCGTTTCGAACCCGCGGTGCGGATGCTGGCCGACACCGCGCGGCGTGCTCGTCGGTTCGAACGTCGCCGGGCCCGCGTAATCGAGCAGCAGGAACGGGCTCAGGTGCGTGCCGTGAGACTGATAGCTGAACATCGAACGCACCGGGAAACCGTCGCCGACCCAATGACCGCGCGGCGCACTGTACACACCCTGGATCTTCTTCATTGCCTTCTCCGTATTGCGGCGAAACCCGTGTTTCGCATCCATGGATGACAATATAGAGATGGAACGATCGATCCGGTAGACTGCCAAAATCGCACTCAGCGTTCCATTTCATGAACGATAAAGCGCGGGATCTGAACGATCTCTACTACTTCGTGCAGGTCGTCGAACACGGCGGCTTCGCGCCGGCCGGGCGCGCGCTGGACATGCCGAAATCGAAGCTGAGCCGCCGCATCGCGCTGCTCGAGGCGCGGCTCGGGATGCGGCTGATCCAGCGTTCGACGCGCCGCTTCACGGTCACCGACGTCGGCCAGACCTATTACGCACATTGCCGCGCGATGCTCGTCGAGGCCGATGCCGCCGACGAGGCGATTGCGCTGCTGCACGAGGAGCCGCGCGGCATCGTGCGCGTCAGTTGCCCGATCGTGCTGCTCGATTCGCTGGTCGGCACGATGATCGCCGCGTTCATGGCCGCGTGCCCGCGCGTCGAGATCCACCTGGAAGCCACGAATCGGCGCGTCGACGTGGTCGGCGAAGGAATCGACGTCGCGATCCGCGTGCGCCCGCCGCCGCTCGAGGACAGCGATCTCGCGCTGCGCGTGCTCGCCGAGCGCGGCCAGTGTCTCGTCGCGAGCCCCGCGCTGCTGCGCGAGCACGGCGTACCGGTCGTTCCCGCCGACCTTGCGCGCCTGCCGAGCCTCGATCACGGCGTGCCGCAGTCCACGCACGTGTGGCGGCTGCGCGGCCCCGACGGCGCGCACGCGGAAATCCATCACCAGCCGCGCTTCGTGACGGGCGGCATGCTCGCGCTGCGCGCGGCGGCCGCCGCAGGCGTCGGCGTCGTGCAATTGCCGACGATGATGGTGCGCGACGAGGTGTCGCGCGGTGAACTGGTCACGGTGCTGCCCGACTGGGCGCCCCGCCGCGAAATCGTGCACGCGGTGTTCGCGTCGCGCCGCGGGCTGCTGCCCGCGGTACGGGCGCTGCTCGACTTTCTGGCCGAACGGTTCGCCGAACTCGAACCCGACTGAGCACGCCGCATCGCGCACGACCCAGCGCTGCAGACCGCGCGCGGGTGCCGTAGACTGCGGTACGCGCAATGCGCATTTCACAACCCTTATCGCTTTCCCGCCATGTTCACGCTGTCCAACGACCCTACCGCCTCCAAGGCCGATCAATACGCGACGCTCGTCGAGCAGGCACGCGCGCTCGTCGAATCCGAACGCGACCTGACCGCGAACGCGGCGAATTTCTCCGCGCTCGTCTATCACTCGCTCGATCGCCTGAACTGGGCGGGCTTCTACTTCTTCGACGGCGCCGAACTCGTGGTCGGCCCGTTCCAGGGCAAGCCCGCGTGCGTACGGATCGCGCTCGGCAAGGGTGTGTGCGGCACCGCCGCGCAGACGCGCGAAACGCAGGTCGTGCGCGACGTGCACGACTTCCCCGGCCATATCGCTTGCGATGCGGCGTCGGAATCGGAAATCGTCGTGCCGCTGGTGGCCGGCGACGGCACGCTGATCGGCGTATGGGACGTCGACAGCCCGGTCGCCGCGCGCTTCGACGACGAAGACCGCCGTGGCATGGAAGCGCTGTGCCGCGTGTTCGTCGAACACGCGTGGCAGAAGGCGCGCGGTTAAGCTCGGCGGCGCCGCGGCGCTGGCCGCGGCAAGCGAAACGGGCTCCGCGAAGGAGCCCGTTTCATTGCAACGCCGCGCCGCCGTATGCGGCGCACGGTCGCCGTCAGGCCGCGTGCGTGCCGGAAAGCGCCGCGAACGCCTGCGGCTTCGCATCCTCGGTCAGCACCTCGACGCCCGTGTCCGTCACCACGACCATGTGCTCCCATTGCGCGGACAGCGAATGGTCCTTCGTGACGACCGTCCAGCCGTCGGCCAGCACCTGCGTATCGCGCTTGCCCGCATTCAGCATCGGCTCGATCGTGAAGATCATCCCCGGCCGCAGCGGCAGGCCGGTGCCCGGGCGACCGTAGTGCAGCACCTGCGGTTCGTCGTGATAGACGTCGCCGATGCCATGCCCGCAATATTCGCGCACCACGCTGAACCCCTCGCGATGGGCGACCTGCTGAATCGCATAGCCGACGTCGCCGAGCGTCGCGCCGGGGCGCACCGCGCGGATGCCGGCATGCATCGCCTCGTAGGTCGCCGCGACGAGCCGCCGCGCGAGCGCGTTCGGTTCGCCGACGAAATACATGCGGCTCGTATCGCCGAACCAGCCGTCCTTGATCACCGCGATGTCGAGGTTCACGATGTCGCCGTCGCGCATCGGCCGCGACGTCGGAATGCCGTGACAGACCACATGGTTGACCGACGTGCACAGCGTCTTCGGATAGCCGTGGTAGCCGATGTTCGCGGGAATCGCGCCCAATTCGTCGACGATGTATTCGCGGCAGCGCGCGTCCAGCTCGTCGGTGGTGACGCCCGGCTTCACGTGCTCGGTGATCATCGTCAGCACCTGCGACGCGAGCTTCGCGGCTTCGCGCGACTTGGCGATTTCCGCGGCACCGCGGATCGGGATTTCGCGTTTCGCCATTACGCCACCTGCTCGATGTGCTGCGCGACCGGTTCCGCCGGCCCCATGTCGCCGCCACGCGCCTCTGCCTCGATCAGCATCTTGCAGATGTCGCCATAGGACAGCGCCGGATTGAGTTCCGCCAGCATTCCGACGCGCAGCCAGTGTTCGGCCTGCGCGTTGATCGAACGGCTCAGCGCCGTGCTCGTCGAGCGCAGCCGTTCATGCATGTGCTCGGAAATCTTGATGATGCCCATATATCCCCAATTAAACGAAACGTAGCTGTTTCGTATATTACGCCGCGCATGGTGACCGGGCAAGCCGTTTGGCTTCCGCCCCTCTTCAACCTCCTCGGGGAATGCCGTTGACATCGAATTCCATCTTGCTGGAAAATAAATCCATCATGAAAGAATCAGCGATCCCTACGGCCGACGACGCCGGTATCAACGAGCGCATTGCCCGGCGCGTGCGAGACCTGCGCGCCGTTCGAGGCTACACGCTCGACGCGCTGGCCGCGCGTTCCGGCGTCAGCCGTTCGATGATCTCGCTTATCGAACGCGCGTCGGCCAGCCCGACGGCCGTCGTGCTCGACAAGCTCGCCGCCGGCCTCGGCGTGTCGCTCGCCGGGCTGTTCGGTGGCGACCGGGACGACGCGCCCGCGCAGCCGCTGGCCCGCCGCGCGCAGCAGGCCGAATGGCGCGACCCGGCGTCCGGCTATGTGCGACGCAACCTGTCGCCGGCCGGCTGGCCGTCGCCGCTCCAGCTCGTCGAGGTCGATTTCCCGCCCGGCGCGCGCGTCGCGTACGACAGCGGCGGGCGCGAAAGCGCGCTGCATCAGCAGGTGTGGATCATCAGCGGCCGCGTCGACGTCACGCTGGGCGATGCGCTTCACGAGCTTCGCGAAGGCGACTGCCTGGCCATGCGGCTCGACCGGCCGCTCATCTTCAGCAATCCGTCGTCGCATGCCGCGCGCTATGTCGTCGCGATCTGCGACGCATCCGCCGCCGTGCGGAGCGCGTGATGCGCACGGCGTGTGCGCAACCGATTTAGAGCCAACAGGAAGGAATCCATATGAACTCCCCGTCACAGCGCGACGACGTGCGCCTGATCGATTGCAGCGAGGCCGAACACGCAGCGGCGATTCTCGAGATCCTGAACGACGCGATCGTGAACTCGACCGCACTGTACGACTACCGGCCGCGGCCGCCGGAAGCAATGGTCGCGTGGTTCGCGACGAAGCGCGCGGGCGGCTTTCCGGTCTTCGGCGCCGTCGACGCAGCGGGCACGCTGCTCGGCTTCGCGAGCTGGGGGACGTTTCGCGCGTTCCCGGCGTTCAAGTACACGGTCGAACACAGTGTGTACGTGCGCAACGATCAGCGCGGTCGCGGGCTCGGCGAACTGCTGCTGCGCGAAGTCGTGCGCCGTGCGCGCGAAGCGCAGGTGCACGTGCTGGTCGGCTGCATCGACGCGACCAATGCCGGAAGCATCGCGCTGCATACGAAACTGGGATTCGTGCACGCGGGCACGATCGCCGAGGCGGGATTCAAGTTCGGCCGCTGGCTCGATGCGGCGTTCTATCAGTTGAAGCTCGAGACGCCGGTGCAGCCGGTGGATGGGTGATTGGTTGGCGGCCGTCGTATGCATCGTGCGCGATTGTTTCAAAGCGACGCGAAAAAAAGAAAAGCCTCGCCGAAGCGAGGCATTATCTCGTTTTACCTGGAGGCGCGAGGCGGAATCGAACCGACCTAAACGGTTTGCAGGCCGCGATGAGTTCCTTTACTTCAATTACTTATACGGTTTAACCGCCAAGGCAGCCGCTTCCTGAATGCGAGTCTTTGCATGGCGGCTTCACCATCTTCTACGCTACCTCCGATTGCGCTCAATCCTCGGCAACTTCTGCGCCCGAAATGACTCGGTGATGAAATCCACGAACGCGCGTGTTTTGGCCGGCAAGAGTTTTTGGTTCGAAAAATACAACGACAATGGCCCAGCATCGACATGCCAATCTTCCAGCACTCGCACCAGGGCGCCGCTGGCGAGGTGTGGCGCTGCATGTAGTAGCGAAACCACACCGACGCCAATACCCAGTAGAGCCGACCGACATACCGCATCGGGGTCGTTGACCAGCATCACTGGCTTTTCTGCTACGGCCATCTCGGTGCCGACCGAGTCGCGCATGACCCACGCGCGCTGACGACTGCTTAGAGGCGAACGCATCGTCACGCTTCCCAGTCTCGCGAGATCAGCGGGATCTTTCGGGGGACGTTTACCGACCATGAATGCCGGTGATGCCACCGCAATCAAATGAATCCGGCCCAACTCGCGAGCCACCATACCGGCAGGTAGCTCGAAACCGCCCCCAATTGCCACGTCGAATCCTTCCCCGATGAGATCCACCGGCCGGTTATCGAAAAACCAATCCGGCCTCACCTCAGGATAGCGTTCCAGGAAAGCAGGCATCAGCGGTAACAGATAGTCCATTCCGAAACCCGCTGGAACGCTCAGCTTCAGAACGCCCGAGGGTTTGGTGGCATTGACCATGAGATCCGCAATCGCACCCTGGATACTGTCGAGACCGCTCCGCACCGACAGCAGAAAGCGGTCGCCCGCTTCGGTGGGGGTCAGGCCGCGCGTGCTACGTTGAAACAGTTGGACGCCCAGGTTGCGCTCAAGGTGCGCAACGTTGCGGCTGACCGCTGCAGGCGTAAGCGCGAGCCTGCGTGCAGCCGCCGAAAAGCTTCCTGACTCTGCGCTCCGGACGAAGCATTCCAGGTTGGCAAGGCTTTCCATGATGGGCTTCAAATATTGATTGAAACTGATTCTACTTGCATTCAACTACCTGTAAAGGCTCAACGAGCATAAAGTCCCTCTACGAAATGACTTTCAACCAGAGGGAACCAGTATGAGTATCGCAATCATTGGGGCCGGCGCCATCGGCTCGGCCATCGCGCGCAATCTCGCTCGTAGTGGCATCTCGGCTTCCATTGCCAACAGCCGTGGACCGCAATCACTACAGGCACTGTCCAATGAACTCGGCCCCTATATCAGAGCCGTGAGCGTAAAAGAGGCCGCACGCGCCGACATCGTGTTTCTCGCGGTGCCTTGGGATCAGGTGGCGACTGTCTTGAAGGATCTCGGCCCGTGGAACGCCCGCGTTCTGGTCGACGCAAACAACGCGGTAGAAGTACGAATCGGTGTCGACAACGTACCGTCGTTCCATGCTATCGATTTTGGCGGTCGCGCTTCCAGCGAGCTAGTCGCGCAGTGGGCGCCTGGAGCAAGGGTTGTGAAGGCGTTCAACCATTTGAGTGCCGGGCCGCTGGCCTCTGGCCCCAAGGTTGACGGTGGTCGACGCGTGCTGTTCTTGGCCGGACAAGATGCTGATGCAAAGAAATCCGTCAGCGACCTGATCGTTCGCCTCGGTTTCGCGCCGGTCGATCTCGGTGGTGTGGACGAAGGTCGGCTTATCCAGTTTCCGGGTGGGCCGCTCGCAGTGATTAACCTCACCCAGCTGGATCAGTAACGACGAAGCGACGCAGAAAAAAGAAAAGCCCCGCCGAAGCGGGGCTTTTTCTGGAGGCGCGAGCCGGAGTCGAACCGGCCTAAACGGCTTTGCAGGCCGCTGCATAACCGCTTTGCTATCGCGCCAAAAGCGGACTGTCCGGATGCCGTGAGGCAAGCGACAGATTTTTATTCGAGGACCGGAAGTCCATCAAATAAAAAGGGAAGCGTGGCTTCCCCGTTACCTGGAGCGGGAGACGAGTCTCGAACTCGCGACCTCAACCTTGGCAAGGTTGCGCTCTACCAACTGAGCTACTCCCGCATTGTCCTGCATCTGCAGCGCTTCGCCGTACTACACGCTGCCAGAAAAATCTGGAGCGGGAGACGAGTCTCGAACTCGCGACCTCAACCTTGGCAAGGTTGCGCTCTACCAACTGAGCTACTCCCGCATGTGTCCTGCATCTGCAGCGCTTCGCCGTACTACACGCTGCCAGAGAAAATCTGGAGCGGGAGACGAGTCTCGAACTCGCGACCTCAACCTTGGCAAGGTTGCGCTCTACCAACTGAGCTACTCCCGCGTATCGCTACGCTACTGCTTCCCCGTCACACACTTACTTCGTCGTGCAGCGGAGAAGCGAGATTATGTCGAAGGCACATTCGTGTGTCAAGGGCTTTTCCAGCCCTTTTTACAAAAACCGCCGCCCATGCGGCGCGGATCACGCGCCGCCGCGCTCGCGGATCTGCGGCCATGCGAGCTTCATGTAGTACAGCATCGACCAGATGGTCAGCACCGCGGCGAGATACATCAGCCACTCGCCCCACACGCGCGTATCGATCGTCACGACGCCGAGCGGCAGCGGCCCGTAGAACAGCAGCATCGGAATCGCGACCATCTGGCATGCGGTCTTGAACTTGCCGAGTTGATTCACCGCGACGCTCTTCGACGCGCCGATCTGCGCCATCCATTCGCGCAGCGCCGAAATCGCGATCTCGCGACCGACGATCACGAGCGCGATCGCCGCGTCGACCCGCGAAATCTGCACGAGGATCAGCAGCGCGGCCGTCACCATCAGCTTGTCCGCCACCGGGTCGAGAAACGCGCCGAACGACGACGTCTGGTTCCACTTGCGGGCGAGAAAGCCGTCGAACCAGTCGGTCAGCGCGGCGAGGATGAAGATCGCCGCCGCCGCGAGATTGCGGTGCGCGCCGTCCATCACCGTGTCCGGCAGATAGAACACGCCGACGACGAGCGGAATCAGCACGATCCGTACCCACGTCAGGAAAATCGGGAAATTGAACGGCATGGCATGCGGGACAGTAAAGGATTCGCAATTGTGCCGTGTCGACCGGCCTGCCACAAGAATGCTGGCAAATGCCGCCGGCCGCACGGCCGCGTCAGTGAAGCTGCTTGTAGATCTGCTCGGCGAGCGCGTGCGAAATGCCCTCGACGCTCGCCAGCTCCTCGACACTCGCGGCCACCACGCCGCGCAATCCGCCAAAACGCGCGAGCAGCCGCTGCCGGCGCTTCGCGCCGACGCCCTCGAGCTCCTCGAGCCGCGACGTCTGCCGCGCCTTCGCCCGCTTCGCCCGCATGCCGGTGATCGCGAAACGGTGCGCCTCGTCGCGGATCTGCGCGACGAGCATCAGCGCGGCGCTCTCCTTGCCGAGTTCGAGCGGCGCGCGACCGTCCGCGAACACCAGCGTCTCGAGGCCGACCTTGCGCCCCTCGCCTTTCGCGACGCCAACCAGCATCGACGTGTCGAGGCCGAGCTCGGTGAACACCTGCCGTGCGATCTCGACCTGACCCTTGCCGCCGTCGATCAGCACGATGTTCGGCAGCAGGCTCGACGCCTCGGCCTGGCGCGTCGACTCGCCGTCGATGCCGGCCGCTTCGTCGGCGGCCGCCGCCTGCGCGGCCTGTTCCACCATCTTCTCGTAGCGGCGCGTGAGCACCTGCCGCATCGCCGCGTAATCGTCGCCCGGCGTGATGCCGGTGATGTTGTAGCGGCGATATTCGCTCGATTGCATCTTGTGATGGTGATAGACAACGCACGACGCCTGCGTCGCCTCGCCCATCGTATGGCTGATGTCGAAGCATTCGATCCGCAGCGTCGCGAGATCGTCGCTGTCGTAGCTGAGCGTGTCGGCCAGCGCACGCGTGCGCGCCTGCTGCGAGCCCTGCTCGGACAGCAGCCGCGCGAGCGCGAGCCGCGCGTTCTGCTCGGCCATCGACAGCCACGCGCGCCGCTGCCCCTGTGGCTGCCGCACCAGCGACACCTTGTGGCCAGCCTGCTCGGACAGCAGCTCCAGCAGGTCGCGGCTCGCGGGCGCATGACTGACGACGAGCACGGGCGGCACGCGATTGCCGAGATAGTGCTGCGCGATGAACGCATCGAGTACCTCGGCCTCGACCGACGCCGCCGCCGTGCCGCGCGCGCTGCCGGCCTCTTCCACAGGCTGGTCAGGCACCGTGTCGAGCGGCGCATCGACCGCTTCCGCCGGCTCGGCCTCGTCACCGAGACCGCCTTCGGCGAGCGTCAGCGCACTTTCGACGTGTGTCGGAAAATACGCCTTGTCCCCGAGGTGCCGGCCACCGCGGACCATCGCGAGGTTCACGCACACGCGTCCGCCCTGCGCGACGACGGCCAGGACGTCGACGTCGCGGTCGCTGCCGACCTCGATCGCCTGCTGGTGCAGCACCGTCGCAAGTGAGCTCATCTGATTGCGCACGGCTGCCGCCTGCTCGAATTTCAGCTCGGCCGCGAACGCGTGCATCTTCTGCTCGAGCTCCTTCATCACTTCGGACTGCCTGCCAAGCAGGAACCGCGCGGCGTTCGACACGTCGACCGCGTAATCCTCGTCGGAGATCGCGCCGACGCACGGCGCCGTGCAGCGCCCGATCTGGTGCAGCAGGCACGGCCGCGTGCGGTTGTTGAAGACCGAATCCTCGCAGGTGCGCAACTGAAACACACGCTGCAGGATCTGGATGCTCTCGCGCACCGCCCACGCGCTCGGGAACGGCCCGAAATACTGGTTCTGCTTGTCGACCGAGCCGCGGTAGTAGGCCATCCGCGGAAAGCGGTGCGCGGTGAGCTTGAGGTACGGATACGACTTGTCGTCGCGAAACAGGATGTTGTAACGCGGCGCGAGCGCCTTGATCAGGTTGTTCTCGAGCAGCAGCGCTTCGGCTTCCGAGCGCGTGACGGTGGTTTCGATGCGCGCGATGCGCGTGACCATCATCGCGATGCGCGGCGACAGTTGCGTCTTCGTGAAATAGCTCGACACGCGCTTTTTCAGGTCGCGCGCCTTGCCGACGTAGAGGACGGCGCCCGCCGTGTCGTAATAGCGATAGACACCCGGCATGTGCGGCAACTGCGCAAGGATCTTCTTCGGTTCGAACGGGGTATCGGAGGCTTCTGGGGATGTCATGCGTGATCCGGGCGCCTTGTAACGCGGAACGGGTCTATTAGAATCGTCAGTTTAGAGCATTCACCGGCTTGCTTCGATGCCACGCTCCTCCGCTGCCCCCCTCTCCGCCGTGCCGCTCGCGCCGGGCGAACCGATCGCCTGCGACCTCTTCTGCACGGTGATCGACAATTTCGGCGACATCGGCGTGTGCTGGCGCGTCGCGCGCCAGCTCGCGCACGAGCACGGCTGGCAGGTTCGCCTGTTCGTCGACGACCTGCACACGTTCGCACGCCTGCTGCCGCAGGTCGATCCCGGCGCGACGCGGCAGACGGTCGACACGATCGTGATCGAGCACTGGCATGCGGAAGTCGGCGATGCGCTGGAAATCGCCGACGTCGTGATCGAGGCGTTCGCGTGCGAGCTGCCCGGCGCGTATCTCGCGGCGATGGCGCGGCGCGCGCGGCGCCCCGTGTGGATCAACCTCGAATACCTGAGCGCCGAGGACTGGGTCGCCGATTTCCATTTGCGGCCATCGCCGCATCCACGCTACCCGCTGCTGAAGACGTTCTTCTTCCCGGGCCTGTCGGCCGGCACGGGCGGCGTGCCGAAAGAGCGCGACCTCGACGCGCGCCGCACGGCCTTCGACACCGATCCGGCAGCACGCGCCGCGTGGTGGCAGCGCGCGACCGGCGGCGCGCCGCCGGCGCCCGGCACGACGGTCGTCAGCCTGTTCGCCTACGAAAACCCGGCCGTCGACGCGCTGCTTGCGCAATGGCGCGACGGCCCGTCGCCGGTCGTCGCGCTCGTGCCGGCCGGACGTCTGTCGCCCGCCGTCGCCCATTTTTTCGGGGTCGAATCGTTCGCGGCGGGCACACGGGTGCGCAGCGGCAACCTGACCGCCCATGGTCTCGCGTTCGTTCCGCAGGCCGACTACGACCCGCTGCTGTGGGTCGCCGATTTCAATTTCGTCCGCGGCGAGGATTCGTTCGTCCGCGCACAGTGGGCGCGCAAGCCGTTTGCGTGGCACATCTACCCGCAAGCCGACGACGCGCACCTGCCGAAGCTCGACGCCGCGCTCGCGCACCTGTCGGCCGGTCTCGCCGATGCGCCGCGCGCAGCGCTCGAGCGGTTCTGGCATGCCTGGAACGGCGCCGGCATACCCGACTGGGCCGATTTATGGCAGCACCGCGCCGCACTCGACGCCAATGCAGCCCGCTGGGCCGACGCGCTCGCGACCGTCGGCGATCTCGCCGGAAAGCTGGCGGAATACGCAAAATCTCAGTTAAAATAAGCGGTTATCCGACGGCTGACCATGCAAGCGCTCGCGTTTGAGCTTGGGGGGCCCACCGGAACGCATCTGCTTGGCGCCTCACCCGTTGTGCAACGCTCAGGCACCTATTTATTCGATTGGATCAGGACAGTTTTTTATGAAGACCGCACAGGAACTCCGCGTAGGCAACGTCGTGCAGATCGGCAGCGACGCATGGGTCATCGCCAAGACGGAATACAACAAGTCGGGCCGTAACGCCGCCGTCGTCAAGATGAAGATGAAGAACCTGCTGACGAACGCAGGCCAGGAATCGGTCTACAAGGCCGACGACAAGTTCGACGTCGTCGTGCTCGATCGCAAGGAAGTGACGTACTCGTACTTCGCCGACCCGATGTACGTGTTCATGGACGCCGACTACAACCAGTACGAAGTCGAAGCCGAAATGATGGGCGAAGCGCTGAACTACCTCGAAGACGGCATGGCTTGCGAAGTCGTGTTCTACAACGAGAAGGCGATCTCGGTCGAACTGCCGACGATCCTCGTTCGCGAAATCACCTACACGGAACCGGCCGTCAAGGGCGACACGTCGTCGGGCAAGGTGCTGAAGAACGCGAAGCTGGCGACCGGCTTCGAACTGCAAGTGCCGCTGTTCTGCAACACCGGCGACAAGATCGAAATCGATACGCGCACGAACGAATACCGCAGCCGCGCGTAATCGTCAGCGATACCCGCATCGAACAAAGCGCCCTTCGGGGCGCTTTTTGTTTGTCTGGCGCCAACAGCTACCACGAGCCAGAGCCATAAGCAGCACAAAAGCCACCGGTAAAGATATTCAATTTGTATCATCGGTAACTGTTTTATAGCGCCGGAGAAATAATGCGCGTGATGCGTTCGGCGGGGCATAAAATCAATCTTTAATCCGACATGCGGCTGCGGCCCGCTGGCCGACAGCCCGCCTCTCTTGACTCGACTCGCGTCCACCATGCCACACGCCCTGATTGTCGAAGACGATCCCAACAGCCTGTCAGGCCTCACCGCACTGCTCGCCGCAGACGGCTTCTCGGTCGACACGGCCACGTCGCTCGCCGAAGCGCGCACGGCGCTCGGCCGCTCGATTCCCGACGTCGTGCTCGTCGACCTGAACCTGCCGGACGGCAGCGGGTTCGACCTGCTCCAGCACCTGCCGCAGCAACAGCCGAACGGCTCGCTGCCGGTGATCGTGCTGACGGGCAACGCGACGGTCGAGAGCGCCATCGAGGGCCTGCGCCACGGCATCTGGGACTATCTGCTGAAGCCGATCAACATTCCGCGCCTGCGCAGCCTGCTCGCGCGGATCCCCCGCCCGTACGAACTGATCGACGAAGTGCAGTCGCTGCGTGCGTCGCTGCGCCATCTCGGCCGCTTCGGCGCACTGGTGGGCCGCAGCGATGCGATGCAGCACGTGTACGACATGATCGAGCACAACGCCCGCACCGAAACGGCCGTGCTGTTCTCGGGCGAAGCCGGCACCGGCAAGAAGCTGGCGGCGCGCACGCTGCACGAACTGAGCCGGCGCCGCAAGGGGCCGTTCGTCTCGTTCGACTGCCGCATGCTCGCGCAGGCCGGCCGGCACGGCGCGTCGCTCGACAGCGTGCTGTTCGGCCATGAACGCGGCGCGTTCGACGGCGCCGAGCGCCGCGAATCGGGCCTGTTCGAGCAGGCCGGCGGCGGCACGCTGTTCCTCGACGAAATCACCGCGCTGCCGCTCGTGCTGCAGGAAGCGCTGCTGCACGCGCTCGATTCGCAGAACTTCATGCGGATCGGCGGCACGAGCCCGATCACCAGCGATTTCCGGCTGATCGCGGCCACGCGCCGCCCGGCGCGCGAAGCGGTGGCGAACGGCACGCTGCGCGAGGATCTGTGGCTGCGCCTCGACGCGGCGTCGATCACGATGCCGCCGCTACGCGAGCGCGACGGCGACGCGCTCGCGATCGCGGACGCGCAGATCGACGAACTGAACCGCGAAGCGCGCGCAACCGGCCGCAGCACGACCGACAAGCGGGCGGCGCCGGGTTTCGTGCGCGAATGCCTGTCCTACGAATGGCCGGGCAACGTGCGCGAGTTGCAGGAGCGCGTGCGCTTCGCGTACGACGCATCGGGCGACTTCATCGAGACGCTGCGCGCGGGCGAAGCCAGCTTCTCCGCCGGCGCCGCGCTGAATGGCAGCAGCGTGCAGATCAAGGTCGGCACGCCGCTGTCCGACGTCGAGGATCTGCTGATCCGCGCGACGCTCGACGCGGTCGGCGGTACGCGCCACCGCGCGGCTACGCTGCTCGGCATCAGCCCGAAGACGCTGTACAACAAGCTGCAGCGGATGAAGGTGAACTGAGCGGGCGGCCCTGAATGCGGGCGCTGACGGGATCTGACCGTTAGTTGCGTATCGCCTAAGCTCGTCCCGGCGACTGCCCTGATCGGGCGGTCGCGACCCGCAAAAAAAGCCGCGCTATTGCGCGGCTTTCTGTTTGAGGCGACCCAAACGGCGCGATGCGCGCCGTCCGTGGCCGCTTACGCCAGCGCGCTGCTCAACAGCGCCTGCGCCTGCAGATACTCGGGCTGCGCGACCAGCTTCTCCCACTTGAGCGCCTTGCCGCGCGCACGCATCCGCTTGATGCGCCGCACCGACTCGGCCGAGGCCCGCGCCTTCAATCCGTTCAGCACGACTTCGGCCGCGTCCGGCTGGTTGCAGACGAGCACCATGTCGCAACCGGCGGCGAGCGCGGCGTCGGCTGCCTGCGTGAGCGTGCCGCCTTCGCGCGCCGCCTCCATCGACAGGTCGTCGCTGAAGATCGCGCCCGTGAAGCCGAGCTTCCCGCGCAGGATGTCCTGCAACCACACGCGCGAAAACCCGGCCGGCCGCTTGTCGACCTGCGTGTAGATCACGTGCGCCGGAATCACCGCGGACAGCGACAGCCCGAGCCAGTCGTACGGCGCGACGTCCTGCTCGACGATCGCATCGAGCGTGCGATCGTCGGTCGGCAGCGCGACGTGCGAATCGGCCTCCGCGAAGCCGTGCCCGGGGAAATGCTTGCCGCAGTTCGCCATGCCGGCGAGCGACAGCCCGTGGTTCAGGCTCTTCGCGAGCAGCGTGACGACGCGCGGGTCGCGATGGAACGCACGATCGCCGATCACCTTCGAGTGCCCGTAGTCGAGATCGAGCACCGGCGTGAAGCTCATGTCGATCCCGCACGCGCGCAATTCGGCAGCCAGGATGTAGCCGACAGCGGTCGCGACCTTCGTCGCGAGCAGCACGTCGCGATCCCACAGTTCGCCGAGGCGGCGCATCGCGGGCAGCACCGTGAAGCCGTCGGTGCGGAACCGCTGCACGCGCCCGCCTTCGTGATCAACCGCGATCAGGATGTCTTCGCGCACCGCGCGGATCGAATCGGTCAGCGCGGTCAGTTGCGCACGATTCTGGAAGTGCCGCGCGAACAGGATCACGCCGCCGGTATTCGGATGCGCGAGGCGCCGCGCATCGTCGCGCGACAGGGTCGTGCCGACGACGTCGAGCATGACCGGGCCGGGAGTCGTTTTCATCGAATCGGGAATTCCGTCAGGAGGGGGTTCGGGAAACAGGTCCGGGAGCAGGCGCGGCGTCCGTTTCGGCGATCACGAACGACACCGCGTAGTCGCGTTCGTCACTGACCGTCACGCGCGCCGTGATGCCGCGAGCGACCAGCCAGTCGGCCAGCTCGCCCGAAGCGACCACGTACGGCTCGCCGCTCGGATGGTTGAGCGTCTGCAGTGCGCGCCACGTCATCGGCCAGTGCATGCCGAGTCCGATTGCCTTCGAAAACGCTTCCTTCGCGGAGAAGCGCGTCGCGAGAAACGCGATGCCGCGCGCCTCGGAGCGGGCGCGCCGCGCGTGGAACATGCGCAGCTCGTCGGGGCCGAGCACCTTCTCGGCAAACCGGCCGCCCGTGCGTTCGAGCACCGCCGCGACGCGGCTCACCTGCGCGATGTCGGTACCGATGCCGTAGATCGCCATGTCAGTCTCCGCCGGGGTGGCCCGGCGAGGCCGGGTCAAGTGCGTCGCAAACGGCGTGCGGGGCGCGGCGGCCTCGCATCTCAGCGCGCGCCGCCGTGCAGCGCGGCGACGCGTGCGGCGACCATGATCGCCTTCATCTCGCGCACCGCGTTGTCCCAGCCCGCGAAGATCGCGTGCGCGACGATCGCGTGACCGATGTTCAACTCGACGATACCGTCGATCGCGGCAATCTGCTGCACGTTCGTGTAGTGCAGCCCGTGGCCCGCATTGACCTTCAGGCCGAGCTGCGCGCCGGCCTGCACGCCCGCGACGATACGCTCGTATTCGCGCTGCTGCTCGGCCTGGTCGTGCGCTTCGGCGTAGCGGCCCGTATGCAGCTCGATCACCGGCGCGCCCGCTTCGTGCGCGGCGCGGATCTGCGTGTCGTCCGGGTCGATGAACAGCGACACGCGCACGCCCACGTCGGCGAGCTGCTTGCACGCCGCGCGCACGGCCTCGAAATGGCCGGCGACATCGAGACCGCCTTCGGTCGTCAGTTCCGCGCGCTTCTCCGGTACGAGGCACGCATCGTGGGGACGCACTTCGCACGCGATGTCGAGCATCTCCGCCGTCACCGCGCATTCGAGGTTCATGCGCGTCTTCAGCAGCGGGCGCAGTTCGCGCACGTCGGCGTCGACGATGTGACGACGATCCTCGCGCAGGTGCAGCGTGATCGCGTCCGCGCCCGCCTCTTCGGCGGCGAGCGCCGCGCGGACCGGATCGGGATAGCGCGTGCCGCGCGCATTGCGCAGCGTCGCGACGTGGTCGATGTTCACGCCGAGGTCGATGGCGGTGGGCGTTGTCAGGAAGAAGCTCATAGGTTTTGCAGGTCGATCAGGATCTGACGCGTGGCGAGCGGCGTGCCGCCGAGATAGGTGTTCAGCAGGAAGCGCATCAGCGTCTTGCTTTGCGCAACCGTCTGGGCTCGATGGTAATCGTCCTGCTCCATGTCGAGCAACGTCTGTCCGGTGATGACCGGCCAGTGCGACGGCACGTCGTCGTCCGCATTGCGCACGCCGCGCTCGGGATCGAACACGTAGCGGCGCTCGGGCTCGACCGCGCGGCGCGCGACCGTGCGGTTCAGCGCCATCGCATACCCGGTCTCGCGCAGCAGCACACGCTCGAACGAGCGCAGCACCTGCACCGCGGGCTCGCCGTGCGCGAGGCGCGTGAGGGTCAGCACGTAATGATTGAACAGCGGCGGCTGGGGATCCTCGCGCGCGCAGAATTTCACGAGCAGCTCGTTCGCGTAGAAACCGCACAACAGCCCGTCGCCGCTTAGCGGCAGCATCCCGCCAACCCACTCGGCGCCCGTCAGCGTGCGCACCTCGGATTTGCCGGACCACGACAGCAGCAACGGCTGGAAGGTCTGCAATACGCCGCGCAACGCCGAGTGCGGGCGCTTCGCGCCCTTTGCGACGAGCGCGAGCCGGCCGTGGTCGCGCGTCAGCACATCGACGATCAGGCTCGTTTCCCGATACGGATAGCTGTGCAGCACGAACGCCGGCTGCTCGGCGACGCGGAAATCGGACGTGCGAGACGCCGCGCGCCGCACCTTGCGCGGCGGTTCGGGCGGTGCCGGCAACGGCGCGTCGTTCGCGCCGGCGCTCACCGCGTCTTCGGTCGACGTCAGCGCGTCATTCGTACCCATAGGCACGCAGCCCCGCCTCGTTGTCGGCCCAACCGCTCTTCACCTTCACGAAGGTTTCGAGGTAGACGGGGCCGTCGAACAGCTTCTCCATGTCCATCCGCGCCTCGGTGCTGATCTGCTTGAGCTTCTCGCCCTTCTTGCCGATCACCATCGCCTTGTGCGAATCGCGCTCGACGAGGATCGTCGCGAAGATGCGCTTCAGGCGGCCCTCTTCCTCGAACTTGTCGATCAGCACGGTGCTCGTGTACGGCAGTTCGTCGCCGGTCCAGCGGAATACCTTCTCGCGCAGGATTTCGGCCGCGAGAAAACGCGAGCTACGGTCGGTCAGCTCGTCCTCGCCGTAGATCGGCTCGCCTTCCGGCAGGTACGGCTTGATCGTATCCAGCAGGCGCTTGATGTCTTCCGGCCGCTGCGCCGACAGCGGCACGAGCTCGGTGAATTCGCGCAGTTCGCTCACCTTCTGCATGAACGGGAACAGCGACGCCTTGTCGTTCACGCGGTCGATCTTGTTCGCGATCAACAGCGTCGGCATGCCGGGCGGGATCAGGTCGAGCACCTTCTGGTCGTCGGGCCCGAAGCGGCCGGCCTCGATCACGAACAGGATCACGTCGACCGACGTCAGCGTCGACGTGACCGCGCGGTTCAGCGAACGGTTCAGCGCGGTGCTGTGACGCGTCTGGAAGCCAGGCGTGTCGACGAACACGAATTGCGCGTCGTCGAACGTGTTGATGCCGGTGATGCGGTGACGGGTCGTCTGCGCCTTGCGCGACGTGATGCTGATCTTCTGGCCGACGAGTGCGTTCATCAACGTCGACTTGCCGACGTTCGGGCGGCCCACGATCGCGATCATGCCGCAACGGAAACCGGTAGGAGCGGGAGTGTTCATATCGTTTGGGAGACAGGTTCGGAAACGGCCGCGCGGCGCGCGGCACGATCGATGGGCAATTCAGTGGCCGGCATCGGCCACGCGCGCCTGCGCGGCAGCAAGACTCGCGCCGCCAGGCGGCGCATCGGCGTCGGGCGCCGCGGCATCGCGTGCGCGCGCCGGCGTGCGCGCGGCGGAGTCGGCACTCGCGGAAGCCTTGTCAGCCGACGACGCTGCCGAATCGGCTGCGTGACCGGCCGGCTTGTCGGCTGCGCGCGACGCGGCTTCGGCAGGTTTTTCTGCAGCCTTGTCGGGCCGCTCGGCCGGTTTGTCGGCCACCTTGTCGGTCGCCGGCTTCGCCGCCCGCTCGCCCTTGTCCGTGGCAGGCTCGACATGCGCCGCGCGAATCGCCGCCATCGGCGCGACGGCCGGCTCGCCCGTGGCCGCAGCCGCAGCGGTTGCAGCCGGCGCCGCGCCGGCCGCCCTGGCCTCGCGCGCCGCCGCACGTTCCTTGCGCTCCGGCGAGCGCAGGTCGAGCGCTTCCTGCACGCCCTTCACGCCCGGCACGATCTCGGGTTCGACATGCTTGGACCCGCGTGCGTTTTTCGAGCGCTTCGGCTTCGCGGCCAGCATCGGCGCGGCCGCCATCACTTCGTCGAGCGCCTTCTTCGCAGCGGCCTGCTCGGCCGCGCGCCGGCTCGCGCCGGAACCCGATACCTTCACGTCGAGCTTCGGCACCGTGCACTCGACCTCGAACTGCTGATTGTGCGCCGCACCATGCGTCGCGACGACCGTATAGGTCGGCAGCGCGATCTTGTGCCCCTGCAAGTATTCCTGCAGCAGCGTCTTCGCGTCCTTGCCGAGCGTGCGCGGATCGATGTGGTCGAGAATCGGGATGTAGAGCCGCTTGATGACCCCTTGGGCGGCTTCGAAGCCGCCATCGAGGAATACGGCCCCGATGATGGCTTCGAACGCGTCCGCGAGGATCGACGGGCGGCGGAATCCGCCGCTGCGCAGCTCGCCCTCGCCGAGCCGCAGGCCGTCCGAGATATTCAGGGCCTGAGCGATTTCGTACAACGACTGCTGCTTGACGAGGTTGGCGCGTACGCGCGACAGATCACCTTCGTCCAGCTTGCCGAAACGCTGGAACAAAAGGGCGGCCACCGCGCAATTCAGAACGGAATCGCCGAGAAACTCGAGCCGTTCGTTGTGCGTGGCGCTGTGACTGCGATGGGTCAAAGCCTGGCGCAACAATTCCGCATTGCGAAATTCGTAGCGCAGCCGGCTTTCCAACTGGGATAGGGGCATGTGCAGGAGTATAACGCGGGCGCCCGGTCGGGCCGAAACGGCACGGCCGGACGCGAAAAGGCGTGTCGAGGCGGTGTTACCGCCGGTTCTTAAAGTAGTTCGGCAATACGCGACGCGGCCCGTGCGTCGTGTATTGCGTGTGAATCGAATGCGATCAGTTGAAGGAACCGATGCGCTTCAGGTCGCCGAAGTTCATCCAGATGAAGAACGCGCGGCCGACGATGTTCCGGTCCGGCACGAAACCCCAGTAGCGGCTGTCCGCGCTGTTGTCGCGGTTGTCGCCCATCATGAAGTAGTGACCGGGCGGCACCTTGCAGATCACGCCGCGGCTGTTGTACGTGCAGTTGTCGCGATACGGATAGTCGTATGCGCCCATCACGAACGGCGGCACGGCCGGGTTGTTGAGGATCGCGTTCTTCTTGTTGCCGATCGTTTCCTCGAACTGCTTCGCGTAATTCTGGCGCTCGTCGTCGAAGAAATCGGGCAGCGGCGTTTCGGGCACCGGCTGGCCGTTGATCGTGAGCTGCTTGTCCTGATACGCGATCGTGTCGCCCGGCAGGCCGATCACGCGCTTGATGTAATCGACCGACTCGTCCTTCGGATAGCGGAACACGACGACGTCGCCGCGCGACAGCGGGCTGCCCTGCGTGATCTTCGTGTTCGTGACCGGCAGGCGCAGCCCGTACTCGAACTTGTTGACGAGGATGAAGTCGCCGACGAGCAGCGTCGGCACCATCGAGCCC
This sequence comes from Burkholderia sp. ABCPW 11, assembly GCF_001523445.1. Lineage (NCBI taxonomy): Bacteria > Pseudomonadati > Pseudomonadota > Betaproteobacteria > Burkholderiales > Burkholderiaceae > Burkholderia > Burkholderia sp. ABCPW 11. The sequence continues at coordinate 52,925 of NZ_LOVM01000037.1, forward strand.
GACGGAATCTTGAACGGCTCGACGACGAACGAACGCACGACGAACACGGCCAGGATCACCGGGAAGAAGCTCGCCGTGTACTCGAGCCACCACGGCTGGCGCAGCTTTTCGTCACGCAGCTTCGAACGCGTCTGCGCTGCATTTTCGTCCGCGAAACGCTTGTCGATGCGCGACTGCTGGCGATCGAACTCCTCGATCGCCGAGTCGGCCGCCTTGCGACGCCGCGGCAGGAACACCAGTTTGTCCAGCACCCACGCTACGCCCGTCACGACGACGAGCACAAAAAGAATCAGCGCAAAATTCATAAAGGATCAGTCCTGTTATTTGTCTTCGACGCGCAAGATCGCGAGGAACGCCTCCTGCGGGATCTCGACCGAACCCACCTGCTTCATGCGTTTCTTACCTTCTTTCTGCTTCTCGAGCAGTTTCTTCTTCCGCGTGATGTCGCCGCCGTAGCACTTCGCGAGCACGTTCTTGCGGAGCGCCTTGATGTTCTCGCGCGCGACGATGTGCGCACCGATCGCGGCCTGGATCGCCACGTCGTACATCTGGCGCGGGATGATCTCGCGCATCTTCGCGGCGACTTCGCGGCCGCGATATTGCGATTGCGACCGGTGCACGATGATCGACAGCGCGTCGACCTTGTCGCCGTTGATCAGCATGTCGACCTTCACGACGTCCGACGAACGGTACTCCTTGAACTCGTAATCCATCGACGCATAGCCGCGCGATACCGACTTCAGGCGATCGAAGAAGTCGAGCACGATCTCGGCCATCGGGATCTCGTACGTGAGCTGCACCTGGCGGCCGTGATACTGCATGTTGATCTGCGAGCCGCGCTTCTGCTCGCACAGCGTGATCACCGAGCCGACGTAATCCTGCGGCATGTACAGGTTCACGGTGACGATCGGCTCGCGCACTTCGGCGATGCGGCCGGGCTCCGGCATCTTCGCCGGATTCTCGACCATGATCGTCGAGCCGTCGCTCTGCACGACCTCGTAGACGACCGTCGGCGCGGTCGTGATGAGATCCATGTCGAACTCGCGCTCGAGCCGCTCCTGTACGATTTCCATGTGCAGCAGCCCGAGGAAGCCGCAACGGAACCCGAAACCGAGCGCCTGCGACACTTCCGGCTCGTACTGCAGCGATGCGTCGTTCAGCTTGAGCTTCTCGAGCGATTCGCGCAGCGCGTCGTACTGGTTCGCCTCGACCGGATACAGCCCCGCGAACACCTGCGGCTTCACTTCCTTGAAGCCCGGCAGCGGCTCGGCAGCGGCCTTGGTCGCGTGCGTGACGGTATCGCCGACTTTCGCGGCCGTCAGTTCCTTGATGCCCGCGATGATGAAGCCCACCTGCCCGGCCGACAGCGACTCGAGATTGCGCGACTTCGGCGTGAATACGCCAACGTGCTCGACCGGATACTGCGCGCCGGTCGCCATCATCTTGATCTTGTCCTTCGGACGCAGCGTGCCGTTGACGATGCGCACGAGCATCACGACGCCGACGTAGTTGTCGAACCACGAATCGATGATCAGCGCCTGCAGCGGCGCGGCCGGATCGCCCTTCGGCGGGGGCACCTTCGCGATCAGCGACTCGAGCACGTCCTCGACGCCGAGGCCCGTCTTCGCGCTGCAGCGCGTCGCGTCGGTCGCGTCGATGCCGATCACGTCCTCGATTTCCTCGATCGCGTTCTCGGGGTTCGCGGCCGGCAGGTCGATCTTGTTCAGCACGGGCACGACCTCGACGCCGAGCTCGATCGCCGTGTAGCAGTTCGCGACCGTCTGCGCCTCGACGCCTTGACTCGCGTCGACGACCAGCAGCGCGCCTTCGCACGCGGACAGCGAACGGCTGACCTCGTACGAGAAGTCGACGTGCCCCGGCGTGTCGATCAGGTTCAGGTTGTAGACCTTGCCGTCGCGTGCGCGATAGGACAACGCGGCAGTCTGCGCCTTGATCGTGATGCCGCGCTCGCGCTCGATATCCATCGAGTCGAGCACCTGCGCTTCCATTTCACGGTCGGCGAGGCCGCCGCATACCTGGATGATGCGATCCGCGAGCGTCGACTTGCCATGGTCGATGTGGGCGATGATCGAGAAATTGCGAATATGATCCATTCAGTGCCGATCAAGCGAAAAAGGCGCGCTCACGACTGCGGAGCACGCCTTGTAAGTCGGTGAAAAAACGGCTTATTTTAGCCGAAAAGGCTTACGCCGGGCGGGATTTCGGACGCCCTGCCACGCGGGAGCCCGGCCGAGCCGACCGCCGGATCGTGCCCCGTGCGAAGCGGCGCCGGCCCGCGGCGGGCCCGGTTCAGCGCCGGGCCGCCAGCGCGTCGCGCACCCGCGCGTCGTCGAACCGGTGGCGGCACACTTCCGCGCCGTCCAGCAGCAGCACGGGCACGTCCTCGTCGTAACGCGCGACGAGCGCAGCATCGGTGTCGATGTCGATGTAGTCGACCGCGACGCCGAATTCGGCCGCCACCGGCGCCAGTGCGTCGCGCATGTCGTCGCACAGGTGGCACCAGCCGCGGCCGTAGAGCGTGAACATCGGCGCGTTACTTCTGGCGCGGCCGCACGGGCACGAACTGCGTGTTGTCGCCACGCCGCACGAGCACCGCGACCGCCTTCTGCGGATCGAGCTGCGCGGTCACGTCCGCGAACTGCTTCGCGCTCGTGATGTCGGTGTCGCCCACCCGCAGCACGATGTCGCCGCGCTGCAGGCCCGCACGGGCGGCCGGGCCGTCGACGCCGTCGATCTGCACGCCGTTCTTCAACTTCAGCGTCTTCATCTGCTCCGCCGTCAGGTCGCTGACCGTCAGGCCGAGCGAATTGGTCTGGCGCGGCTTCTGCGGTGCATTCTTGCGCTGCTCGGCCTTCGCCGTCGACTCGGCCGGCGTCTCGGCGATCGTGATCGGCAGATCGCGCGCCTGGCCCTTGCGCCACACGCTGACCGTCGCCTTCGTGCCAGGCTTCGTGTCGCCGACCATGCGCGGCAGATCCGACGCCGCATCGACCGGACGGCCGTTGAACTTCAGGATAATGTCGCCCGGCTGGATGCCGGCCTTGTCGGCGGGGCCGCCCGGCTCGACGCTGCTGACGAGCGCGCCTTCGGCCTTCGGCAGCCCGATCGAATCGGCCACGTCCTTCGTCACCTCGCCGATCGCCACTGCGATGCGGCCGCGCGTGACCTTGCCCGTCGCCTTCAGCTGGTCGGCCACGCGCATCGCCTCGTCGATCGGAATCGCGAACGAAATGCCCATGAAGCCGCCGGTCCGGCTGTAGATCTGCGAGTTGATGCCGATCACCTCGCCCTGCATGTTGATCAGCGGGCCGCCCGAGTTGCCGGGGTTCACGGCGACGTCGGTCTGGATGAACGGCAGGTAGTCGCCCGTGTTGCGGCTCTTCGAGCTGACGATGCCGGCCGTGACCGTGTTGTCGAGGCCGAACGGCGACCCGATCGCGACGACCCATTCGCCGACGCGCACCTTGTTCGAATCGCCGATCGCGACGACCGGCAGGTTCGACGCCTGGATCTTGACGACCGCGACGTCCGTACGGTCGTCGACGCCGATCAGCTTCGCCTTGAATTCGCGCTTGTCGGTCAGCGTCACGTAAATGGTGTCCGCATCGTCGACGACGTGCGCATTGGTCATCACGTAACCGTCGGCCGACACGATGAAGCCCGAGCCGACGCCGCGGTTCTGCTCGGTGTCGGGCGGATTGTCCGGCGCCGGCGCGTTCTTCGGGTTGCCGCCGTTGCCGCCGCCGTTACCGGGCGCCTGCGGCAGCGGAATGCCGAAGAAGCGCCGGAAGAATTCGGACATGTCGCCGTTGTCGAAGCCGGGCGGGAGCATCCCGCGCGGGCCGCTCGTCGGCACGTTGGCGGTGGTCCGGATGTTCACGACGGCCGGGCCGACCTTCTCGACCAGATCGGCAAAGTCGGGCAGGCTGGCAGCGGGAGCCGTCACAGCGAACGCGGTATGCGGCACGAGCGGCAGGCAGGCAGACAGCGCCGCCGCCGCGAGCCATTTGCGCAGCGTGAGTTTCATCATGTCGGAAGCCGTAGCGTTACTTGGAAGCCTTGTATTCTATGGCAGACGCGAACTGCTGCAACGTGGCCGGCGGCACTTCGCCGAGCACGGTGATCCAGTAGTCGCCGCGGCGCTTCACGAGAACGTGCGTCGCACCGGTGCTGCCCGCGCCTTCCTTGCGCGTATTCTTTTCGGCCGGCTCGATGAAAACCGAGATCGTCGCGAGGCCGTCGGTGAAGACGGCCTGATCGACCGGGATCGGCGGATCGCCCGCATCGCGCGCGGCCATCGGCCGGCGCACTTCACGAATCTTCTGGAAGCCGGCGACGCTCGGCGCAAGCTGCCAGCCCTGCGCCTCCATGTCGACCGCCGCGACCGGCGGGCGCACGACCGTCCAGCCGCTCAGATTGCGCATGCCGGCTGCAATCGCGCCCTTGTCGCCGCTTGCGCCGCCCGTCTGCAGTTGCGAGAACGCGATCTGTTCGAGCACGTGATCGTTCGCGTCGAGCGTCTGCGAACGCAGTAGCAGCCCGGTGCGCGCGTCGGCCCACAGCTTGTACGTGAAACGATACGCATCTTTCGGCACGAGCTCGACGACCTGCGCGTCGATCCCGGCCACACGGTCCTTGCCGAGCGACTTCGCATCGTAGACGGACATCACGTGCTCGCCGCTCGCGCCGAGCAGCGCGGGGAACGAGTCGCGCGTCTGGCGGCGTTCGACCACGCACAGCTTGCGCTCGGGCACGAACGTATATAGCTCGTCGTTGTGCCGCAGCAGCTTGCGCGGCTTGCCGTCGAGCGTCTCGATCCGCTCGAACTCGCCGTCGCGGGACGAGACGTGCGCGATGCGCGACGACTGCACGTACCCACCGCGCTGGTAGACGAACGTACCTTCGTAGCTCTGCTGCTGCGCCGCCTGCTGGACGCGGTCGAGCCAGTCAGCGGCGCCCTTGCGGGTCGCGACGGGATCGTCCGGTTGCTGGGCGCTGGCGGGAAGGGATTGAACGGACAACAGGGCGGCTGCGCAAAGCAAAAGGGCCGGCAGCCGCTTCCATCCGGAGATGGCGTGATTCAACTGCAATGTCCGCATCGGGGTTATTGGCCTGGCGTGGTGGTCACGGCAGCGCGGATCAGCGGCATCGAACCCGTGACGACGGGCTGCTGCGCGAATTGCTGGTGCGCTTCAAGGTATTGGTCGAGGCTGGCGTCGCGAATGATGTTGACGTCCTGCAGGCCCGGCTGGGTCGATGCCTGCGCAACCGTCACGCGCTGCAGGTTGCCGTTCTGCGGCGCGCCTGCCGATGCGACCTGGACGGCGCCCGGGGCGCCGGCCGTCTGCATCTGCGGGACGACGATCCACGTCAGCGTGGCGGCCGCGGCGGCCACCGCGAACGCGGGCACGACGCGGCGGCGCAGCGACAGCAGCTTGCGTGCGACCGGCGCGGCCGCCGGCGCCAGCAGGTGCGGCTCGCTTTCGAGCGCAGCCGACATGCGCGCGGTGAACGCGACGCTCAGCGCGGGCGACAGCGCGAGCTCGTCCGAGCGCAGCGCATCGCCGATCAAGTGGTACTGGGCCCATACGGCGCGATCCGCGCGGTCGAGTTCAGCCAGAAACTGCCCGTGATCCGGGCCGTCGAACATTTCGCCGTCGACCAGCGCGGAAATGCGCTCGCCGCGCGAGCACGCCTGCGATTGCGTATTGACCGACCCCATGATGCTCCCCATCTTGCACACCCCGTCGTGACTTCACGACTCTATCCGTTACTAGACCCCGACCCGCGTCGTTCCGCCCGTCGCGCTTACCAGCGCTTGCCTTCGGGCGTATCGAGCAGCGGACGCAATTTGGCAGCGATTGCTTCGCGCGCGCGGAAGATCCGCGATCGGACCGTCCCAATCGGACAGCCCATCATTTCCGCGATCTCTTCGTAGCTCAGGCCCTCGATCTCGCGCAGCGTGATTGCCTGGCGCAGTTCTTCGGGCAGCAGAGCCATTGCAGCGTTGACCGTCTCGGCAATCTGCTTGCTCATCAACATCGACTCAGGCGTGTTGATATCCCTTAGTTGGTCTGCGTCGGAGAAAGTTTCCGCTTCCTCCGCATCGGCCTCGGTCGAGGTCGGCGCCCGGCGGCCTTGCGTCGCAAGGTAGTTCTTCGCCGTGTTGACGGCAATTCGGTACAACCACGTATAGAACGCCGATTCGCCGCGGAATTGCGGCAACGCACGATACGCCTTGATGAACGCGTCCTGAGCCACATCTTCGACCTCGGCGGGATCCCGCACGAGGCGCGAGATCAGCCGAATGATCTTGCGGTGGTATTTGGAGACCAGGAGTTCGAACGCCGCCTTGTCGCCCTTCTGTACGCGCTCGACCAGAGCCTGATCGATTTCTTTTTCACTCACCTGACAAATCCGTTAACTAGGGATGCAACGCGGAGCGTTATTGTAGCGTTCCGGCGCCGGGCGCTGGTTACGGCCGGTAACCGCGCCGCCGTCATGCCCGCCCCGCCGCCCCGGCCGTCCTCGCCAGCACCGACAGCGCGCTGAACGATGCGGCGTCGAGCGCGTCGGCCGGAATCAGCAGCGGCCGGGCCCGCCGGGCACCCTGCCCGACCGACAGCACCAGCAGCAGGCTGCTCCAGTGCGCGTGGCCCGTCACGCGGCCGCGGGCCAACAACTGCCCGGTGCGGCCAAACGCCGCAATCTCCCCGAAGGCATCGATCCGCAGCTCGGCCGGCAGCCGGCGGGCGCAGGCCCGCACCGCCCATACGGCCAGCAGGGCCGCCGTCGCGGCCGACACGCCCGCGCCGGCGGCAACGCCCGCGCGCGGCGCCCAGAACAGGTACGCCGACGCGGCAGCCGACGCGACGAATACGGCCAGCACGAGATACGACACGGCCGAGGCCCGCAACGCAAAGCGCTGCGGACGCCCGGCCGGAGCATCGAATGGACTCGTCAAGCGATTCGACGTCAGACGCGCTTGAACACCAGCGTGCCGTTGGTACCGCCGAAGCCGAAGTTGTTCTTCACGGCCACGTCGATCTTCATGTCACGCGCGGTGTTCGCGCAGTAATCGAGATCGCACTCGGGGTCCTGGTTGAAAATGTTGATGGTCGGCGGCGACACGTTGTTGTGCAGCGCCAGCACCGTGAACACCGATTCGAGGCCGCCCGCGCCACCCAGCAGGTGGCCCGTCATCGACTTCGTCGAGTTGACCACCATCTTGTACGCGTGCTCGCCGAAGGCCGCCTTCACCGCGTCGGACTCGTTCTTGTCGCCCAGCGGCGTCGACGTGCCATGCGCGTTCAGGTACTGGACCTCGTCCGGGTTCATGCCGGCGTCGCGCAGCGCCGCGACCATGCAGCGGCGCGGGCCGTCCATGTTCGGCGCGGTCATGTGGTACGCGTCGCCCGTCATGCCGAAGCCCGCGACTTCCGCGTAGATCTTCGCGCCGCGCGCCTTCGCCGCCTCGTACTCTTCGAGCACCATCACGCCCGAGCCCTCGCCCAGCACGAAGCCGTCGCGGTCCTTGTCCCACGGACGCGACGCGGTAGCCGGATCGTCGTTGCGGGTCGACAGCGCGCGCGCTGCCGCGAAACCGCCGATGCCGAGCGGCGACACCGTCGATTCGGCGCCGCCCGCGACCATCACGTCGGCGTCGCCGGCCTGGATCAGGCGCGCGGCGAGGCCGATGCTGTGCAGGCCGGTCGTGCAGGCCGTCACGGCCGCGAGGTTCGGGCCCTTCAGGCCGAACATGATGCTCAGGTGACCGGAGATCATGTTGATGATCGAACCCGGCACGAAGAACGGCGAAATGCGGCGCGCGCCGCGATCGACGTAGGTCTGGTGCGTGTCTTCGATCATCGGCAGGCCGCCGATGCCGGAACCGACCAGCACACCGATGCGTTCCGCATTGGCTTCGGTCACTTCCAGCCCGCTGTCGCGGATGGCCTGGACGCCGGCGGCGATGCCGTAATGGATGAACGTATCCATGTTCCGGGCTTCCTTCGCCGGGATGTATTCCTCGGCGCTGAAACCCTTCACTTCGCCCGCGAAATGGCACGCGAGGTTCGACGCATCGAACTTCGTGACGGTGGCGATACCGGACTTGCCGGCGACGAGATTGGCCCAGCCGTCGGCAACATTATTGCCAACAGGCGAAATCAGCCCCAGGCCTGTAACGACAACACGACGGCGGCTCACGGTAACCTCTTTTCCATTATTGGATGACAAAAACAAAAGCCACAGTGGCCACAGGAATCAGCCCTGCGAGCCCTGTGGCTGTTAGTCCGTCCGGCGCGAAGCCGGCAGGATGGCGCGTCAATCGCGAAGATCGCGGCGACGTGGCGGACAAGCGCGAAAGGCGCTTACGCCTTGACGTTTGCGCGAGCGTAGTCGATCGCTTGCTGAACGGTCGTGATCTTCTCTGCTTCTTCGTCCGGGATTTCCATGCCGAACTCGTCTTCGAGCGCCATCACCAGTTCGACCGTGTCGAGCGAGTCGGCGCCCAGGTCGTTCACGAACGAAGCTTCGTTCTTGATCTCGGCTTCGGCGACGCCCAGTTGTTCAGCGACGATCTTCTTGACACGTTGTTCGATGTTGTCCATTACCCCTCCGAGGGAAAGTTCAGATTTACAAGTGCGCGCATTTTATCAGGTTTGCTGACGCCAAAACGCGCGTTGGCTTGATGGTCGATCAAGCGCCGATCCGCCTGAAAAACGGGATACGGCGCGGATGGTAAACGAAAACCGTTACGACATGTACATGCCGCCGTTCACGTGCAGCGTCGTGCCGGTGATGTAACCGGCCTGCGGCGATGCGAGAAACGCGACGGCATGGGCGATGTCCTCCGGGCTGCCGAGGCGGCCGAGCGGAATCTGGGTCTTGAGCGCGGCCTGCTGTTCTTCCGGCAGCGTCTTCGTCATGTCGGTGTCGATGAAGCCCGGCGCCACGCAGTTCACGGTGATGCCGCGGCTGCCGATTTCGCGCGCGAGGGCGCGCGTCATGCCCGCGACGCCGGCCTTCGCGGCCGCATAGTTGACCTGACCCGGATTGCCGGCCGAGCCGACCACCGACGTGATGTTGATGATACGACCGCCGCGCGCCTTCATCATCGGGCGCAGCACCGCACGCGACAGACGGAACACCGACTTCAGGTTGGTGTCGATCACCGCATCCCAGTCCTCGTCCTTCATCCGCATCGCGAGCTGGTCCTGCGTGATGCCCGCGTTGTTGACGAGCACGTTCAGTGCACCGAATTCCTTCACGGTCGCGTCGATCAGCGCTTCGGCAGCCGCCGCGTCGTTGACGTTCAGCACCGCGCCGCGGCCCGCGACACCTGCTTCCGCGAACGCCGCGGTGATCGCGGCGGCGCCCGATTCGCTCGTCGCCGTGCCGATCACCGTCGCGCCCAGACGCGCGAGTTCGAGCGCGATCGAACGGCCGATGCCACGCGACGCGCCGGTCACGATCGCAACCTGTTTATCGAGAGTCTTGTCCATGGATCGAATATCCGTTGCTTGGGAAAAGGCGCCGCGTCAGGCGGTCACCAGCTTGAGCGCTTCGTCGAGCGAAGCCGGATCGAACACCGATGCCCCCGTCAGATTGCCGTCGATGCGCCTCGTCAGGCCGGCGAGCACCTTGCCCGGACCGCATTCGATCACGTGCGTGATGCCCGTGCCCGCGATGTGCCGCACGCACTCGACCCAGCGCACCGGGCCTGCGGCCTGGCGCACCAGCGCATCCTTGATCGCAGCCGGATCGCTCGTCACCGCGACGTCGATGTTGTTGACGACTGGAATCTGCGGCGCCTTCACGTCGACGTTCGCGAGATAGTCGCGCAACTGATCCGACGCCGGCTTGAGCAGCGACGAATGGAACGGCGCCGACACCGGCAGCGGCAGCGCGCGCTTCGCGCCCTTCGCTTTCGCGATTTCGCATGCCTTTTCGACCGCAGCCTTGCTGCCTGCGATCACGACCTGCGCGGGCGCATTGAAGTTCACCGCTTCGACGACGCCCGCTTCCGCGGCTTCGGCGCATACCGCACGCACCGCGTCGTCGTCGAGGCCCAGGATCGCGGCCATGCCGCCCTGGCCGACCGGCACGGCCGTCTGCATCGCCTGCGCGCGAAAGCGTACGAGCGGCACCGCGTCCTTGAACGCGATCGCGCCGGCCGCGACGAGCGCCGTGTATTCACCGAGGCTGTGGCCAGCAACGATCGACGGCGCCGGGCCCCCTGCCTGCTGCCACGCGCGGTAGCACGCGTACGCTGCGGTCAGCATCACGGGCTGCGTGTTGGTGGTCAGGTTCAGCTCTTCGGCCGGACCTTCGGCGATCAGCTTGCCGAGATCCTGATCGAGCGCGTCGGACGCTTCCTGGAGCGTCTCGCGCACGACGGCCAGATCGGCGAATGCGTTGAGCATGCCGATCGCCTGCGAGCCCTGCCCCGGAAAAACGAATGCGAATTTCATATCGTCCCCAATTGAATCGATTCGAACGGCGCGCGCGAGCGGCGCACCGGTTTGAGATCCGCGCGCGGCTTGTCGCGCGCCGCGGATCAGAAGCGGAAGACCGACGCGCCCCAGGTGAAGCCGCCGCCGACGCCTTCGATCAGCACGTGCTGACCGCGCTGGATGCGGCCGTCGCGCACCGCGACGTCGAGCGCCAGCGGGATCGACGCGGCCGACGTGTTGCCGTGCTGGTCGACCGTCACGACCATGCGCTCCTGCGGCAGGCCGAGCTTGCGGCAGGTGCTGGTCATGATGCGGATGTTGGCCTGGTGCGGAATCAGCCAGTCGATTTGCTCGGGCGCGAGATTCGCCTTCGCGAGCGCTTCGATCGCGACTTTTTCGAGCACGTTGACCGCGAGCTTGAACACGGCCTGGCCGTCCATGTGCAGGAACGCGCTGCCGTCGATCACGCCGCGATTGACGTTGCCCGGCGTGCACAGGATGTTCGAGTAGCTGCCGTCCGCGTGCAGCGCGCTGCCGAGCACGCCCGGCTCTTCCGATGCGGACAGGATCACAGCGCCCGCGCCGTCGCCGAACAGCACGCAGGTCGTGCGGTCCTTGAAGTCGAGAATGCGCGAGAACGTCTCCGCGCCGACCACGAGCGCCGTACGGTGCTGGCCGCTGCGGATGAAGCTGTCGGCCGTCGCCATCGCGTATGCGAAGCCCGAACACACGGCCTGCACGTCGAATGCCGCGCCGCCGTTCTTGATGCCGAGCTTGTTCTGCAGCAGGCACGCGGTGCTCGGGAACACGAAATCGGGGGTCGAAGTCGCGACGATGATCAGGTCGATCGACTGCGGATCGACACCGGCCGCTTCGATCGCACGACGCGATGCCTCGAGCGCGAGATCGCTCGTCGTGACGTCGGGTGCGGCGAAATGGCGCGCATGGATGCCCGTACGCGCCACGATCCATTCATCGCTCGTCTCGATGCCTTCCTTCGCAAGACGATCGGTCAACTGCTGGTTCGTGACGCGGTCGGGCGGCAGGTAGCTGCCCGTGCCGAGCACGCGGGAATAGAGAGTCGATTGGGCCATTTATGCTTTAGAGGATTGCGCAGCGGAAGGTTCGGCGTGATGGCCTGCGGCAGGGCTTGCATGGCCCGCGCCGCCCGCGTCGTGCTCGCCGTCGCCGAGCGACGCCGAATTATCCGCCATCGCGCGCGCGAGGCGCTCCAGCACCCCGTTTTTGACGGCATCATACCCGCGTTTGATCGCCCACTCAAACGCGTAGGCGTCGGCCGAGCCGTGGCTCTTGATCACGAGGCTCTTCAGCCCCAGCAGCGCCGCGCCGTTGTACTGGCGGTGGTCGACGCGCTTCTTGAAACGCATCAGCACGGGCAGCGCGAGCAGCGCCATCAGCTTCGACATCAGCGAACGGCCGAACTCCTCGCGGATGATGTCCGACAGCATCTGCGCGAGCCCTTCCGACGTCTTCAGCGCGACGTTGCCGACGAAGCCGTCGCAGACGATCACGTCGACGGTGCCCTTGTAGATGTCGTTGCCTTCCACGTTGCCGCGGAAATTGAGCGTGCTGGCCCGCAGCAGCTCGCCTGCGCGCTTGATCGTCTCGTTGCCCTTGATGACCTCTTCGCCGATGTTCAGCAGGCCGATCGTCGGGCGCTCCTTGCCTTCGAGCGCGGCCACCAGCGCGTGCCCCATCTCCGCGAACTGCAGCAGATGCTGCGGTTCGCAGTCGACGTTCGCGCCGAGGTCCAGCATCATCGTGTAGCCGGTCGGGTTCGGCAGCGCGAACGCGATCGCGGGCCGCTCGATGCCGGGCAGCGTCTTGAGTACGTAACGGGAAACGGCCATCAACGCGCCGGTATTGCCGGCGGAAATGCAGGCCTGCGCCGCGCCTTCCTTGACGTGGTTGAGCGCGACGCGCATCGAAGAATCCTTCTTCTTGCGCAGCGCCACTTCGACAGGGTCGTCCATCGCCACGACTTCGGTGGCGGGCACGATGGTCAACGCGGGATCGTCGAGGGCTTTCAGCTTCTTCAACTGAGCGCGAATCGCGCTTTCGATGCCGACGAGCATCAGGTGCGCATCGGGATGCGCGCGGACGAACTTGACTGCCGCGGGAACGGTCACGGACGGGCCGTGGTCGCCTCCCATGCAATCGATTGTGAGCTTTACGGTCATGGAATGCGACGAATTTCAGGCACAAAAAAGCGGCAGTTGAATGCCGCCTTTTTGTTGAGCCAGGAAAGTGTCAAGCGAACCAGTTGTCACGCGAACGGCGAGCGTAGCGCGCAACGCGTGACTTGACGCTTAGTCGTTCTTCGTCTTGACGACTTTCTTGCCGCGATAGTAGCCGTTCGGGCTGACGTGGTGACGCAGGTGCACTTCACCCGTGCTCGGCTCGACTGCCAGCGGCGCTGCCGTCAGGAAATCGTGCGAACGATGCATGCCGCGCTTCGACGGCGACTTCTTGTTTTGCTGGACTGCCATGACTAACTCCTAAATAATTTTCCGGATTCTAACACAGCCCGATCCGGCGCTTAACTACCCTGGCCCAAAGCCCTACGCCTTCCCGCGCCACAACTGCTCAGTGTTTCTTGGTGCCGTCACCGTCCTTCTTCAACGCTTGCAGCGCTGCGAACGGATTCGGCCGTTTGCCTTCGTCCCCGGCTTCGTCGGACTCCTCGTCCGACTCTTCCGCGGGACCGCTCGCGCCCGACACGAGGCTTTCGTGAACTGCCGGGCAAACCTCGTGCTTGGGCACGAGCGGCAACGAAAGCAGCAATTCCTCTTCGATCAAGTCGACGAGATCGAACTGGCGTGAGCCCACGATCACATCGGCTTCATCGTCGTCGAGCGGAAATTCCTCGGCTTCTTCTTCGGTCGCGACGATCCGGTACGTCATGTCGACGTCGAACGCCTGATCGTACGGCGTCATGCAGCGCTGGCACGTGAGCCATGCATGGCCGTGCACCGCGAGGCGCAGATACGGCTGCTGCCCGTCGGCGCCGTCGTCCTGCAACTCTTTCTGCGTGAACCCTTCCGCCTGCCACGTGAAGACCGTGTCGCGATCCGGCGCGTCCGTCGGCACTTCGTTTAACATGCGCGGCAGTTGCGAGAGGCGCACTGCCCCGGCCGCCTGCCGCCCGCTGCGGGCGAACTCGAACAGGTCGACCGCATGCGGATCGAGGGCCGCTGCAGGTTTGCCAGAAGAAGTGTTCATGTGCGCTCCTGCCTACAGGCTGACTTGCGGGATCCGGCTTGGCACCGCTCGCGTACGGCTCATCGAGGGATGCCGTACTTTACTTCCGAAGACCCGGCAGGCGCCCCCACAGCGAAAGCCTGCCGACGAAAAGCGGGAAAGCATACCTGTTTTACCTTTTGCGGTCAATCACTTAAGCTTGCGTCCGCGCAACGCCGCGCCACACCTGACGACTCACCGATCCAACCGACCATGCCGGATACCGTTTGCCGCCCGCCGCGGCTGATTCTTGCCTCCAGTTCCCGCTACCGCCGCGCGCTCCTCGAGCGCCTCGGCGTACCGTTCGACGTCGTGTCGCCCGACCTCGACGAAACCCCGCTCGCCGGCGAAACGCCGGCCGCGACCGCGCTGCGTCTCGCCGGCGCGAAGGCGCGCGCCGTGGCCGCGACGATCGACGCGCCGGACGGCGTGCTCGTGATCGGGTCGGACCAGGTCGCGACCTTCGACGGGCTCCAGATCGGCAAGCCCGGCACGCATGAGCGCGCGCTCGCGCAACTCGTGTCGATGCAGGGCCGCGAAGTCGAATTCCACAGCGCGCTCTGCCTGTACGACAGCCGTACGGACGACGCGCAGATCGAGGACATCGTCACGCACGTGCGCTTCCGTTCGCTGCCCGAAGCCGAACTCGACGCCTACCTGCGCGCGGAAACGCCGTACGACGTGGCCGGCAGCGCGAAATCCGAAGGGCTTGGCATCGCACTGCTCGACGCGATCGACTCGGACGACCCGACCGCGCTCGTCGGCCTGCCGCTGATCGCCCTCACGCGGATGCTGCGCGCCGCCGACTACCCGCTGTTTGCCATCACCCGAGGAGACCGCGCATGACCGCCGGCACGCTTTATCTTGTCCCCAACACGCTCGGCGAAGGCGACGAATCGATGCTCGCCGCCGTGCTGCCCGCGGCCGTGCAGGCGCGCGCCGGCACGCTCGGCTATTACATCGGCGAAAACGCGAAAACGACCCGCGCGTTCCTGAAGAAGATCGGCACGACGCGCCCGATCCAGGAAATCGAGATCAGCGAGCTGAACGTGAATACGCCGGCAGGCGCCGTCGACCGGCTGCTCGCGCCCGTGCTGGCCGGCGCGGACGCCGGCCTCGTGTCGGAGGCCGGCTGCCCGGCAGTCGCCGACCCCGGCGCGCTGCTGGTGCGCCGCGCGCACGAGCGCGGCGTGAAGGTCGTGCCGCTCGTCGGGCCGAGTTCGATCCTGCTCGCACTGATGGCGTCGGGCCTGAACGGCCAGAGTTTCGCGTTCAACGGCTACCTGCCGGTCGATGCGGCCGCGCGCGCGAAGCGCCTGCGCGAACTCGAGCAACTGTCGCGCAAGGCGCGCCAGACGCAGATCTTCATCGAAACGCCGTACCGCAATCACGCGATGCTCGACACGCTGGTCGCGACCTGCGCGCCGTCGACGCAGATTTGCGTGGCGGCCGATCTGACCCTTGCGACCGAGACGATCGCGAGCCGCACGGTGGCGGACTGGAAAAAGGCGCCCGCGCCGAATCTGCACAAGCGCCCCGCGATCTTCCTGCTGCTCGCGAACTGATGCCGCGACCGATGAAAATGAAAGGCGGGCCATCGCGGCCCGCCGATTGCTGCCGTCGGCCGGCGGCCGTCAGCGCAGGTTGACCGACGCGCCGCCGGCCGTCAGCGCCTTCATCGCGGCGCCCCCGACGGCCGCGCCGAACTTGCGCGCGACACGATTCGTCAGGCTTTCCTTCACCGTATAGTCGACCAGATCCGGCGCCTTCAGCACGTCGCGCGCGACCGTGTCGGTCGTGCCGTAGCCGTCGGCGAGCCCGAGCTCGACGCTCTTCTCGCCGGTCCAGAACAGGCCCGAGAACATGTCGGGCGTCTCGTGCAGCCGCTTGCCGCGGCCATCCTTCACGGCCTTGATGAACTGCGCATGCACCTGATCGAGCAGCGCCTGCGCGTGCGCATCCATCTTCGGCGTTTCCGGCGAGAACGGATCGTAGAAGCCCTTGTTTTCTCCCGACGTATGCAGGCGCCGTTCGACCCCGAGCTTGCCCATCAGCCCGGTGAAGCCGAACCCGTCCATCAGCACGCCGATCGACCCGACGATGCTCGCCTTGTCGACGAAGATCTTGTCAGCCGCGGACGCGATGTAATAGCCGCCCGATGCGCACATGTCGGTCACGACGACGTACAGCGGCTTGCTCGGATACTTGCCGCGCAACCGCCGGATCTCGTCGTAGACCATGCCGGCCTGCACCGGGCTGCCGCCCGGGCTGTTGATCCGCAGCACGACGCCGACCGTGCCGTCGTCGTCGAACGCGGCGTCGAGCGCCGTGTTGATGTCGTCGGCGTTCGCGTTGACGCCGGCCGCGATTTCGCCGTCGATCGTCACGAGCGCCGTATGCCGCCCGCTCGACGAAAACTTCGAATCGCTCGAGAAATCGATCAGCGCGAACGCGAGCAGCACGAACACGCCGAGAAACGCGAAGCGGAAGAAGATCTTCCAGCGCCGTGCCGCGCGCTGCTCCTTGACGGCCGCGAGCGCGATCCGCTCGAGCGCCGCGCGCTCCCAGCCTGGTTCACGGTCGTCGGGACGGGAGGAAGAATCCGGGGAATTTGGTTGGTCGGCCATGCAATGGTGTCGTCAGTCGGTCGTGGCGGGAGTGGCAGGATGCAGATCGGCATCGGGCACCCAGAATACCGCACGCCCGTCGGGCGTGTCGCGCTCGTCGACCTCGACCGGCCGCAGGCGGCCGCCGCGGCACGGGCCGCCGACGCACTTGCCGGTATCCGGCGCATAGATCGCGCCGTGCGTCGCGCACATCAGATAGAGGCCCGACGACTCGAAGAACTGCCCTTCGGCCCAGTCGAGCTCCATCGGCACATGCGCGCAGCGGTTCAGGTAGCCGTAGGCGCGGCCGTCGTAGCGCACGAAGAACACGACGGCCGGCTCGCCGCGCAGCGTCGCGTCGACGCGCACGCCGGCGCCGCCGTCGATCAGCGCGTCCGATGCGCACACGCGCACGGCGTCCGGCGCCGCGCTCATGCGTGCTCCCGCAGCCATGCGGCCAGCGCGCCGACGTCCGGCGCGACGAAGCGCGGCGCGAGCGCCGCCAGCGCGTCGGCCGTGTGCGCGCCGTACGACACCCCGACGCCTGCCGCGCCGGCGCTGGCGGCCATTTGCAGGTCGTGCGTGGTGTCGCCGATCATCACGGTGCGCGACAGGTCCTGCCCCAATTCCCGCGACAACTCGTGCAGCATCGCCGGATGCGGTTTCGAGAACGTCTCGTCCGCGCAGCGCGTCGCGTCGAACCAGCTCGTCAGCTTCGACTGGTCGAGCACGCGGTTCAGCCCTACCCGCCCCTTGCCGGTCGCGACGGCGAGCAGATAGCCCATGTCGCGCAGTTCGGCGAGCAGCTCGCGCACGCCGGCGAACAGTTCGATGCGCTGGTCGTCGAGCAGATAGTGGTAGCGGTAGCGCTCGGCCAGCCGCGCGTAGTCGGACGGATCGAGGGTCGGAGCCGCGATCCGCAGCGCATCGCGCAGGCCAAGGCCGATCACGTAGCGGGAAGCCTCGTCGGACGGCGTGGGCAGGCCGAGATCGCGGCACGCGGCCTGGATGCTGTGCGCGATGTGCGCAGTCGAATCCATCAGCGTACCGTCCCAGTCGAAGACGATCAGGTCAAATTGCTGTCGGGCCATGCGGTTCAGGCGGTATCGCGCAATGCGCTGAGTTGGTCGAGAAAGCGCCGGCATTCGGCCGGCAGCGGCGCGTCGAACTGCAGCGCCTCGCCGGTCAGCGGATGAGCAAGCCGCAGCCGGTGCGCATGCAGGAACATCCGTTTCAACGACGGCTGCGCATTCGCGCGCGCCAGCGCCTTGTTCAGTGCGAAATCGCCATACTTGGCGTCGCCGGCGATCGGCAGGCCGAGATGCGCGAGGTGCACCCGGATCTGATGGGTCCGACCCGTTTTGAGTTCCGCTTCGACGAGCACATAGTCGGACCAGCGGTCGACGAGGTTGAACACCGTATGCGACGGCAGCCCGTCGTCCTGCACGCGCACGCGGCGCTCCCCTTCCGGGGTCGAATACTTGAACAGCGGCGCCTTCACTGCGCGGCGCCGGCCCCAGTCGGGCTGCCATTCGCCGTGCGCGCACGCGAAGTAGCGCTTGTCCATCCGGTTCTCGCGGATCTGCTCGTGCAGGCCCACGAGCGCCGTGCGCTTCTTCGCGAGCATCAGGATCCCGGACGTCTCGCGGTCGAGCCGGTGCACCAGTTCGAGGAATTTCGCACGCGGGCGCGCCTGACGCATCTGCTCGATCACGCCGAACGCGACGCCGCTGCCGCCGTGGACCGCGACGCCGGCCGGTTTGTCGATGACGAGCATCGCGTCGTCCTCGTACAGCACGTCGAAATTCGCGGGCGGCACGACGGGCGTGTCGGCGCGCGCGAGGTCGGCCGCGGCCACGCGCACCGGCGGCACGCGGACGAGGTCGCCGAGCGCCAGGCGGTACTGGGCGTCGATCCGGCCCTTGTTGACGCGCACTTCGCCGCTGCGCAGGATCCGGTAAATATGGCTTTTCGGCACGCCTTTACAGACGCGCAACAGGAAATTGTCGATCCGCTGACCGGCCGAGTTTTCGTCGATCTCGATCGTCGATACCTGGCCGCTTGCGACCGAATTCTGGGATATTTTGCCTAACTCATTCATACTGAATATAATTTTGCCCAGCCTGACGTTGTGGGTGGCCTGATCGGCCGGCCCCGGCTGAATTGGGCAAGGCGCAAGCGCAAACTGCTATTTTACTTGCGCCGGGGGTCCGCTGCTCGCCCCCAATCAAAGAGAAGCAGCAAGTTGCACGCACGGCGCCGCCCGTCGGCAAGGATCGCGCCCACAGGCGGATTCGGTCGGCAAGGCGCCGCGGTAACGGAAAGTTGGTTGAAAAGAATTTGATCGGCAGCCCGGCGGCGCGAAGTACGTCCGCAGGCTGCCGGTTGCGAAAATTACGGCGTTGCGCCCGATTTGGCCCCGCGAAGCGTGCGGGGCTTGGCGACGTCAAACCAGGGAAGTACACCCAAGCGGGAAAGTCGGGCTGGATTCGATACTCCCCGCTGCGGCCAAAGCCGCAGCATCTGCCGCCCGTCGGCGCGCGCGACGCATTGTGCGCGCCCGTGGCAATGCCCGGACAGGCTTAGCGCGCTTTTGCAGCGTGCGGTGTGTGAACGCCGTGCTTTGAAGCCGTATTCGCAGGTGCCCTATGGCCGCCGGCCCCGTCTTTCGGGCCCAAGCGCCTCTTCAGGCAATTCTCCCCGCCAGCGTTCCCGCTCCAGCGTGCTCGTGACAACACAACAAGGTGCGGCCTGCCGTCGTTCCCGCCCTCGCGCCTGACAACCGCGAGGCGCCGGCAGCGGAGCCGCCTGGAGCCGTTCATGAAACGCATGCTGTTCAATGCGACGCAGCAGGAGGAGCTGCGCGTCGCCATCGTCGATGGGCAAAAGCTCATCGACATCGACATCGAAACCGCCGGGCGCGAACAGCGCAAAGGCAATATCTACAAAGGTGTCATCACCCGTATCGAGCCGTCGCTCGAAGCGTGCTTCGTCAACTACGGCGAAGACCGCCACGGCTTCCTGCCGTTCAAGGAAGTCGCCCGCCAGTACTTCAAGGACGGCATCGACATGCGCTCCGCGCGCATTCAGGATGCCCTGCGCGAAGGCCAGGAACTGATCGTCCAGGTCGAGAAGGAAGAGCGTGGCAACAAGGGCGCCGCCCTCACCACCTTCATCTCGCTCGCCGGCCGTTACCTCGTGCTGATGCCGAACAACCCGCGCGGCGGTGGCGTGTCGCGCCGGATCGAAGGCGACGAGCGCCAGGAACTGCGCGAAACGATGGCGCAACTGCAGATTCCGGACGGCATGAGCATGATCGCCCGTACCGCGGGCATCGGCCGCAGCGCCGAGGAACTGCAGTGGGACCTGAACTACCTGCTGCAACTGTGGCGCGCGATCGAGGCTGCATCGCAAAGCGGCAACGCCGGCCAGCCGATGCTGATCTATCTGGAATCGAGCCTCGTGATCCGCGCGATCCGCGACTATTTCCAGCCGGATATCGGCGAAATCCTGATCGATACGAATGAAATCCACGATCAGGCCCGGGCATTCATGGACATCGTGATGCCGGACAACGTCGCGAAAGTGAAGCGCTACCACGACGACGTGCCGCTGTTCTCCCGCTTCCAGATCGAGCACCAGATCGAAACCGCGTACTCGCGCACGGTCCCGCTGCCGTCCGGCGGCGCGATCGTGATCGACCACACCGAAGCGCTCGTCGCGATCGACGTGAACTCGGCGCGCGCGACCAAGGGCGCGGACATCGAGGAAACGGCCACCCGCACGAACCTCGAAGCGGCCGACGAAGTCGCCCGCCAGCTGCGCCTGCGCGACCTCGGCGGCCTGATCGTGATCGATTTCATCGACATGGAATCGGCGAAGAGCCAGCGTGAAGTCGAGCAACGCCTGAAGGACGCGCTCAAGCACGACCGCGCGCGCGTCCAGATGGGCAAGATCTCCCGCTTCGGCCTGATGGAACTGTCGCGCCAGCGTCTGCGTCCGGCGCTGTCGGAAGGCAGTCACGTCACATGCCCGCGCTGCAACGGCACCGGCCACATCCGCGACACCGAATCGTCCGCGCTGCAGGTCCTGCGGATCATTCAGGAAGAAGCGATGAAGGAAAACACCGCGGCGATCCACTGCCAGGTGCCGGTCGAGGTAACCGCCTTCCTGCTGAACGAAAAGCGTCAGGAAATCAACAAGATCGAGTCGCGCTTCAAGGTCGGCATCGTGCTGATTCCGAACAAGCACCTCGATACGCCGCACTACAAGCTCGAGCGCCTGCGTCACGACGACGCGCGCCTCGACGATCCGCGCGCGTCCTGGAAGATGGCCGAGGAAGCGGCCCGCGAGCTCGAGTCGGAAACCGGCTACAGCAAGCGTGCGGCCGAAGTGAAGCCGAAGCAGGAAGCCGCGGTGAAGGGCATCACGCCCGAGCGTCCGGCGCCGAGCCCGGCCCCGCAGCGTCCGGTCGAGCCCGTTGCGGCCCCGGCGGCGCCCGTCGCCGCGGCAAGCGGTGGCTTCATCGGCTGGCTGAAAGGGCTGTTCGGCGTGTCGCCGGCACCGGCACCCGCACCGGTCGCGCCGGCACCGGCGAAGGAGCAGGCAGCCCGTCCGGCTCGCGAGCGCACCGAAAAGACCGAGCAGCGCGGCGGCGATCGCAATCGCAACCGTCGCGGCGGCGCCCAGCAGGCGCAGGGCGGCCGCGATCAGGCAGCGGCGGGCCGTGGCCAGCCGCAACGCCAGGAACGCGAAGGCAAGGAAGTGCGCGAACCGCGTGAAGGCCGTGAGCCGCGCGAGGGTCGTGAACTGCGCGAAGGCCGGGAAAACCGCGAGGGTCGCGAGGGCCGTGGCCCGCGCGAAGGTCGCGAGCCGCGCGAAGGCCGTGAACCGCGCGAACCGCGTGAAAACCGCGAACCGCGCGAGCGTGTCGAACAGCCGGAAGGCGTCGAAGCAGCCGGCCGTGGCGAGCGACAGGAACGCGGCGAGCGTCGCGAGCGCGGCGAACGCCGTAAGCCGACCCAGCATGCGGCCACGCTCGAAACCGTCACCCGCGGCGAAAACCACCCGGAACCGGAAACCGACAAGGCCGTCGCAGAAGCCCTGCCCGGCGCGGAACCGGCAGCCGATGCGGAAGCTGGCGCACGTGACGGCGAAGAACGCCGCCGTCGCCGTCGCGGCCGCCGCGGCGGTCGTCGCGAGCGCGAGGAAGATGGCGCAGTCGACCAGGCCGAGCAAGGCGCCGAAGGCGAAGTCGCAGCGCAAGCCGTGACGCCGAACGCACCGGTCGCAGCCGAGCCGGCCCACACGGCCGCACCGGCAGTCGCCGCGGCCGTTGCAAGTGCGGTCGCCGCGGAAGCCGTCGCCGAGCAGCATGCCGCTCCGGCCGCCGTCGAAGCGCAGCCGGCACCGGCAGCCGAAGCGGCACCGGCCGCGCCGGCCGAGCCTGTCGTCGCCGTCGAGGCAGCCGAACCGGCACCGGTCGCACCGGCGGTCCCGGAAGCCGGCCCGGCGCCGGTCGCGGTGTCGCCGACCGATGCGTTCGAAGTGCCGGCAGCCGCACCGGCCGCTGTCGAAGCGCCGCAAGCCGCGCCCATCGAGCCAGCCGCACCGGCCGTCGCGACCGAAGCCGCTCCGGTGGCGGTCGAGGCGCCGGTCGAGGCAGCACCGGCCGAGGCCGTCGCTGCACCGGCACCGGCTCCCGCCCCGACACCGGCTGCCGCTCCCGCGCAACCGGCAGCCGCGCCCGCTTCGGCGAGCCTGGATGCCGTGCTGGAGCAGGCCGGTCTCGTCTGGGTGAACACGGACGCCGACAAGTTCGCGGCCGCGCAGGAAGCCGCGTCGCGACTCCCGCGCCCGGCCCGCGTGCCGCGCGAGCGCAAGGCGCTGCCGCCGGTCGATACGGCCCCGATGCAGCAGGTCGAAACGACGCACCACTGAACGGCGCATCGCACGACCAGGAAAAGCCCGCCTCGGCGGGCTTTTTCATGTCCGCGCTGCGGGTTTCCGCCCACCGGACCCGCCGGCCGGTTGCGGCTAAAATAGCAGTCTGGTCTGCACTTCTTCCAACATGTCCCGACGCATCATTCCTCTCGCCAACGTCAGCGGGATGCCGGACGTCTCCGGCGTCGCGCATGCCCCCGACGGCACGGTGGCCGACACGTTCGCCAGGCCGCTGCGCGACCTGCGCATTTCGGTGACGGATCGCTGCAATTTCCGCTGCGTGTACTGCATGCCGCGCGCGGTCTTCGACAAGGACTACCCGTTCCTGCCGCACAGCGCGCTGCTCACGCACGAGGAAATCGAGCGCGTGGCGCGGCTCTTCGTCGCACACGGTGTCGAGAAGATCCGCATCACGGGCGGCGAGCCGCTGCTGCGCAAGAACCTCGAATTCCTGATCGAGCGGCTCGCGCGTCTGACGACGCACGCCGGCCGCCCGCTCGACCTGACGCTGACGACCAACGGCTCGCTGCTCGCCCGCAAGGCGCGCGCGCTGAAGGACGCGGGGCTCACACGCGTCACGGTCAGCCTCGATGCGCTCGACGATACGCTGTTCAAGCGCATGAACGATGCCGAGTTCGCGAGCGCCGACGTGCTCGACGGCATCTTCGCCGCGCAGGCCGCGGGCCTCGCGCCGGTCAAGGTCAACATGGTCGTGAAGCGCGGCACCAACGACGGCGAGATCCTGCCGATGGCCGAGCGGTTCCGCGGCACCGGCGTGATCCTGCGTTTCATCGAATACATGGACGTCGGCACGTCGAACGGCTGGAACATGACCGAAGTGCTGCCGTCGGCGGACGTCGTCGCGCGTATCGCCGAACACTTCCCGCTCGTGCCGCTCGAGCCGCACACGGCGGCCGAAACCGCGCAGCGCTGGGGCTATGCGGACGGCAGCGGCGAGATCGGCGTGATCTCGAGCGTCACGCAAGCCTTCTGCGGCGACTGCACGCGCGCGCGACTGTCGACCGAAGGCAAGTTGTACCTGTGCCTGTTCGCGTCGACCGGCCACGACCTGCGTGCGCTCGTGCGCGGCGGCGCAAGCGATGCCGAGATCGCGACCGCGATCGCCCGCATCTGGCAGGCGCGCACCGACCGCTATTCGCAGCTGCGCGGCAGCGCCTCGTCAGACGCCGCGCCCGAAGGCGCCGGCAAGCGCGTCGAAATGTCGTATATCGGCGGCTGACGCACGCCGCTCTTTCCGCCCGCGCCCGATGTCCGCTCCCGCGTCCGCCTCTCCGTCGATCGCCGGCCTGCTGCTCGCAGGCGGGCGCGCGACCCGCATGGACGGCGTCGACAAGGGCCTGCAACTGCTCGACGGTACGCCGCTCGCGCTGCACGTGCTGCGCCGGCTGTCGCCGCAGGTCGACGAGACGCTGATCAGCGCGAATCGCCATGCCGATCGCTATGCCGAACTCGGTGCGCCGTTCGACGCGCGCATCGTCGCCGACGAAACCTCCGACTTCCCCGGGCCGCTCGCGGGCCTGCTTGCCGGCATGCGCGCGGCGCGCGCGCCGCTGCTCGCGTGCTCGCCATGCGATACGCCCTATCTGCCCGCCGACCTCGTCGCGCGGCTGCATGCGGCACTCGACGCGCAGCAGGCCGACATCGCGATGGCGGTTACCGTCGACGCGCAGCAGATGCGCTCGCCGCAGCCGACGTTCGCACTGCTGCGCACGTCGCTGGCCGACGACCTGGCCGCCCGGCTCGCGGCCGGCGACCGCAAGGTGCGTGCGTGGTACGCACGCCACAAGACGGTCGAAGTCGAGTTTCGCGACGAGCGTGCGTTTTACAATGCCAACTCCTGGCAGGAACTCGCCGCGCTAGCCCGCCGCTGACGGCTCGCGCCGTTCCCGCCCGGCGCCCGCCGCACGCGAAACCCGCGCCCAGGCACCCTCCTCGCGCCACCGGCCACGAACCCGATACGCCTTGCGGCGCAGTCCGACTGATGATCACGCAATCCTCGCCCACTTCCCGAACCGCACCCGGCCCCGATGCCCCGCTGTCGCTCGCCGACGCACAGGCGCTCGCGTGCCGCTTCGCGGCGCCGGTCGACGCATACGACACGGTGACGCTGCGCGATGCGCTCGACCGCGTGCTCGCGGCCGACGTGAGCGCACCGTTCGACATTCCCGCGTACGACAACTCGGCAATGGACGGCTATGCGTTCGACGGCAGCAGCGCAGCATTCGCATCGGCGCAGGGCGAGGTCGCGATGACGGTCGCCGGCACCGCGTTCGCCGGCCATCCGTTCGACGGCGGCGTGGCGGCCCATGCCTGCGTGCGGATCATGACGGGCGCGCCGATGCCGGCCGGATGCGACACGGTGATTCCGCAGGAACGCGTACGCGTCGATGGCGACACGATTCGCTTCGCCGCGCGCGACGTCGCGCGCGGCGCGAACTGCCGCAAGGCCGGCGAGGATCTCGCACGCGGCGCCTGCGCGCTGGCCGCCGGCCGTATCCTGCGGCCATCGGATCTCGGCCTGCTCGCGTCGTTCGGCGTCACCGACGTCACGGTGCGCCGGCGTGTGCGCGTCGCCGTGTTCTCGACCGGCGACGAGCTGCGCGAGCCCGGCGAACCGCTCGGCCGCGGCGCGCTGTACGACAGCAATCGCGGGATGCTGATCGCGATGCTCGAACGGCTGCACGTGGATGCGATCGATCTCGGAATCGTCCGCGACGACCCGGCCGCGCTCGAGGCCGCATTGCGCGACGCCATCGCCGCGCAGGCCGATGCGGTCATCACGTCGGGCGGCGTGTCGGTCGGCGAAGCCGACTTCACGCGCGACGTGATGGCGCGGCTCGGCGACGTGACGTTCGCCAGTCTCGCGCTGCGGCCCGGCCGGCCGCTCGCGTGCGGCACGCTCGCACGCGAGGGCGACAGCGCCGGCCACGCGCTGTTCTTCGGGCTGCCCGGCAATCCGGTCGCATCCGCCGTGACGTTTTACGCGATCGTGCGCCCCGCACTGCTGACGCTGGCCGGCGCACAGACGCCGCCGCCGGCCATGTACACGGCGCTCAGTACGCAGCCGTTGAAGACGCGTCCCGGCCGCACCGAATACCTGCGCGGCATCGCGACGCGCGCCGCCGACGGCCAATGGCACGTCGCACCGGCCGGATCGCAAAGCTCCGCGTCGCTGAGCGGTCTCGCGGCCGCCAACTGTTTCATCGTCCTGGGCCACGATACCGCGGCAGTCGACGCGGGCGCCCCGGTCGACATCCTGCCGCTCGACGGCCTGGTCTGAATTCCAATCGGTATATCACTACGGGGGCAATCCGCACATGAAGAAACAAATCTCGTCGATCGCCGCGGGGCAGACCGCAAAGGCGCTGATCCTCGTCTACCTGACGTTCAGCGTGCCGATCGTGCTGCTCGGCATTCTCGTCGCGTATATCCGTTACGGGATGGTCGAGTTGAGCACGATCCTGAGCGCACTGCTGCTGAACGCGATCCTCGGTTTCGTGCTGCTGTGGATCGCGTGCCATGCGTACAACTGGGTCGCGTCGCGCTTCGGCGGCATCGAGATCGTGCTGTCCGATCCGCCGGAGGAAGCGTGAGCGGCACGCCGCTGATCCGCGCGGCCGACCCGCGCGACATCGGCGCGATCCTCGCGCTGATGCGCGAGCTGGCCGAGTTCGAGAAGCTCTCGCATCTGTTCGTCGCGGCCGAAGCCGATCTCGCCGACGCGCTGTTCGGCGAGCGCCCCGCTGCCGAAGCGCTGGTGGCCGAGCGCGACGGCGCGATCGTCGCGTATGCGCTGTTCTTCCATAACTATTCGACGTTCCTCGGCCGCCGCGGGCTCTATCTCGAGGATCTGTACGTGCAGCCGTCGCAGCGCGGCACGGGCCTCGGCACCGCGATGCTGCGTCATCTCGCGGCACTCGCCGTCGAGCGCCGTTGCGCGCGCTTCGAATGGTCGGTCCTCGACTGGAACCAGCCGGCGATCGATTTCTACGAAAAAATGGGGGCAACCGTGCTGCCGGAGTGGCGCATCGTGCGCGTGACGGGCGACGCGCTGGGCACCCTCGCCGCGCATTGAGCGCGAGCCGGCCGCGCCGGCGACCGCCGCCAACGAAAACGGGCGCCGCGTGAACTGAACCCCAGAAGTTGGACGGTTCAGGAATGCTAGGGCAGTTGCCGCCAACGCGCGTCACGCGTCGTCCGCATCGGCGCCTTCGGCCCCTTCCGCGCCGAGCAGGCCGGCCGCCGCATCGCCCGGCAGCGCCTCGACCTGCTTCAGCTTGCGGCTCATCACACGCGTGCGCTGCTCGGCAGACTCGATCGAACGCGTGACCGTTTCGAGCTGCGCCTTCGTGCGCGCGAGCACGTCGCCGAACTTGCCGAACTCCGTCTTGACCGCACCGAGCACCTGCCACACCTCGCTCGAGCGCTGCTCGATCGCGAGCGTGCGGAACCCCATCTGCAGGCTGTTCAACAGGGCGGTGAGCGTGGTCGGCCCGGCGACCGTCACACGATAGTCGCGCTGCAGCAGGTCGGTCAGCCCCGGGCGGCGCAGGATCTCCGCATAGAGCCCCTCGGTCGGCAGGAACAGCAGCGCGAAATCGGTCGTGTGCGGCGGCGCGACGTACTTCTCGGCGATCGTGCGCGCTTCCATCCGCACCCGCGCCTCGAGCGCACGCGCCGCCTCCTCGACGGCCACCGCATCGGCGCGCTCCTGCGCGTCGATCAACCGCTCGTAGTCTTCGCGCGGGAATTTCGCGTCGATCGGCAGCCACACCGGCGGCGCGTCGCGCGTGCCGGCAGCGCGGCCCGGCAGCCGGATCGCGAATTCCACGCGCTCGGTACTCTTCGGCACCGTCGCGACGTTCTTCGCGTACTGGTCGGGCGTCAGCATCTGTTCCAGCAGCGCCTCGAGCTGCACTTCGCCCCAGGTGCCGCGCGTCTTCACGTTGGTCAGTACCTTCTTCAGGTCGCCGACGCCGGCCGCGAGCGTCTGCATCTCGCCGAGCCCGCGATGCACCTGTTCGAGCCGGTCCGACACGAGCTTGAACGATTCGCCGAGCCGCTGCTCGAGCGTCGCGTGCAGCTTCTCGTCGACGGTGCGGCGCATCTCCTCGAGCTTCGCCGCGTTGTTCGTCTCGATTTCCTTCAGCCGCTGTTCGAGCGTCGCACGCACTTCGCCGATCCGGCGGTCGTTCGCCTCGGTCAGTTGCGTGAGCTGCCGGTTCAACGTGTCGCCGAACAGCCGCAGCGCGCCCGTCTGTTCGTCGCGCGCCTGCTGGGCCTGGCGCTGCACGCTCTCGCGCATCGCATCGAACTGCTGTGCATTGCCGGCGACGAGCTTGCCGAGCTGCTGCGCGAACCCCTCGATCTGGCTGTTCTGCACGGTCGCCACGCTCGTCAGTTGCGCGGCGAGCGTCTGCTGCAACTGGGCAAAGCTGCCAGCCAGCTCGGTACGCGACCCGCGCGCATTTTCGACGATCTCGCCGCGTAATTCGCGTTCGAGTCGCTCGACTGCGCGCGCCTGCGCATGCGCGGCATCCTCGATCCGGTCGCCGAGCACGGCCGCGTCGTCGTGGCGGCCGCCGCCGCGCACGAGCGCGACGATCGCCACCGCGAGCGCGACGGCCAGCACGACGACCGCCGCAAGCAACAACGTCATCGTCATGCGCGCGGCTTCCCGATCACGTCAGGGTTGATCGGATTCGGCGGCTGCCCCGCACGCGGCCCCTCGCCCAGCGCGGCGATCAGGTTGTCGGCGGCGAGATTCGCCATCGCGCGGCGTGTCTTTTCGGTCGCGCTCGCGATATGCGGCGTCAGCACGACGTTCGGCACTTCGAGCAGCGCCGGATGCACGCTCGGCTCGCCCTCGTACACGTCGAGGCCGGCCGCGGCGATCGTCCCGTCGCGCAACGCGGCGGCCAGCGCCGCATCGTCGACGATCCCGCCGCGCGCGATGTTGGTCAGCGTCGCCGTGGGTTTCATCTTCGCGAGCTCGGCCGCACCGATCGTGTGATGGTTCTCTTTCGTGTACGGCAGCACGAGCACGACATGATCGGCGCGCGCGAGCAGCGCATCCTTCGACACGTATTCGGCATCGAGCTCGGCTTCGATCTCGGGCGCGACCCGCGACCGGTTGTGATAGATCACCTGCATCCCGAAGCCGCGCGCGCGGCGCGCGAGCGCCTGGCCGATGCGGCCCATCCCGATGACGCCGAGCGTCGAGCCGTAGATGTCGGCACCCAGGAAGCCGTCGTACGCCCACTTCTGCCAGTGACCGGCGCGCAGCCAGTGTTCGGATTCGGCGATCCGACGCGCGGCGGCCATCATCAGCGCCCAGCCGAAATCGGCGGTCGACTCGTTCAGCACGTCGGGCGTGTTGGTGCCGAGCACGTTCGCGGCGTTGAACGCGGCCATGTCGAAGTTGTTGTAGCCGACCGCCATGTTCGCCACGACGCGCAGGCGCGGCGCGGCCGCGAGCGTCGCCGCGCCGACCGGGTCGCCGGCCGTCAGCGCGCCGTCCTTGTCGGCCAGACGCGCGGCGAGCGCGTCGGGCGTGAGCACGTCGCCGTCGTTCCAGTCGACTTCGAAATACTGCTCGAGCCGTTCGATCACGTCCGGAAAGATCGGACGCGCGACCAGGATCTTCTGCATCGCCATCTCCGCATGCCGCGGACGGGTCGTAGCGCCGTGCGCCGCCGGGACCGCCCGCTCGGGGTTGAAAATCGTCAGCTTACGCCGGGAAGAAAAGCCACGACGTCAGCAGGAATACCGGTATCAGCACGACGAGCGCCCAGCCGAGGTACGCAAAGAAACTCGGCATCTTCACGCCGCGCGATTCGGCGATCGCCTTCACCATGAAGTTCGGCGCGTTGCCGATATAGCTGTTCGCGCCCATGAACACCGCGCCGGCGGAAATCGCAGCGAGCGTCGATGCGCCGGTCGTCATCAGCGTCTGCGCATCGCCGCCCGCGAGGTTGAAGAACACGAGATAGGTCGGCGCATTGTCGAGGAACGACGACAGGATGCCCGTCGCCCAGAAGTACATCGCATCGATCGGCTTGCCGTCGGGCCCCGTGACGAGATGGACGATCTGCGCGAACGCGCCGTCCGCCCCCGCGCGCAGGATCACGATCACCGGCGCGATCGTCACGAAGATGCCGGCGAACAGCTTCGCGACCTCCTCGATCGGCGCCCAGTTGAACGCGTTGCCCGCGCGCGCGGAACGCGGCGTCAGCGCGAGCGACACGAGCGTCACCGCCACGAGCGCGACGTCGCGTACGAGATTCTGCAACGCGACGTGCGTGCCCCACACGTCGAACGAGATGCCCGGCTTCCACACGCCGCTCATCAGCACGAGCGCGATCACGGCCGCCAGCAGCACGAAGTTGATCTTGCCGTCGATCGACAGCGCCGCACCGTCGGGCGTCGGATCGAGCGCGGCCGGCCGCTCCTCGCCGCCCTTCCGGTAGAAGTACGTATCGAGCGCGAAGAACAGCGTCAGCAGCACCACGCAGATGAACAGCATCGGCAGCGCGAGATGCGTGGTCGTCCAGAAGAAGCTCACGCCGTTCAGGAAGCCGAGGAACAGCGGCGGATCGCCGAGCGGCGACAGCGAGCCGCCCGCGTTCGCGACGAGGAAGATGAAGAAGATCACGACGTGCACGACATGCTTGCGGTTGTCGTTGGCGCGCAGGAGCGGCCGGATCAGCAGCATCGCGGCGCCCGTCGTGCCCATCACGCTCGCGAGCAGCGTGCCGAGCGCGAGGATCGCGGTATTCAGCTTCGGCGAACCATGCAGATTGCCGTTCACGCAGATGCCGCCCGCGACCGTATAGAGCGCGGTGAGCAGCACGATGAACGGAATGTATTCCTCGAGCAGCGCATGCACGAGCGTGCCGAACGCGGTGCCGGCGCCGAACGCGACCGCGAACGGCGCGAGGAACACGATCGCCCAGCCGGCGGCGATCTTGCCGAAGTGGTGATGCCAGAACACGGGGGCGACGAGCGGAAACAGCGCGATGGACAGCAGGATCCCGGCGAATGGGATCCCCCAGAGCGCCGACAGCGTGGAACCGTCGAGCGTGGCGGCCGATGCGAGCGCGGGAGCGGCGCCAAGCGCGATTCCCGACGCCATGCCCGCCCAGGCGGCATGTCGTTTCATGCGAAACTTCCTTGTTCGAGTAAGGGTGAAGGCAGCGGGCGCGTCATGCGCCCCGTACGACGATCGCGTGCACGCGGTACGGACCGTGTGCACCCAGAATGATTGTTTGCTCGATGTCGCCGGTGCGCGACGGGCCCGACACGAAATTGACCGCGCGCGGCAGTTCGCCGCGCTCCGCGCGAATCAGCGCGAACGCGTCTTCATGACCGGCGACGATGCGCGACGCCGGCACGATCGCGATGTGGGTTTCCGGCAGCAGGCCAGCCGATGCGTAAGTGTCGGGGCCGGACAGCAATACCAGCGACCCCGTTTCGGCGGTCGCGCAAAAGCAGCCTGTCAGGCCGACGAGATCGCCGTCACGCGGCTTGCGGCACTCGACCGACAGGCCGGCGGCGGCCCAGTCGAGATCGGCCAGCGTGCGCCATGCGATGGCCTGAGCCGGCAGGCCGTGAGCGGCAAGATAGCGGGCGGCGGCGGCAGGCACGTCGGCCAGCGTCGCGACTTCGTCGACCGTGGTCGACAGGCGCTGCGCTTCGTCGACGAAAGCGGCGACGAGGTCGGCCGGCACCGGCGGGCGCGGGCCTTGCGGATGACGGGCAAGGTAGTCGGCGACGCCGTCGCGCTCCGCTGCATCGGGTTCGGCCGCGCGCCCCTGCGCCGCGCGGATGCGCGCGAGGATCTGGCGACGGGCAGCGGAAGTGTCCATGAACGGTCCTCGTGACGTTGCGTGCAATACGTCGGATTATACCGGCCACCCCTGCTGCGACACACCTTCGGCCGAACGGCCGGCGCCTACTTCGACGCGTCTTCCTCGACCGGCTGCGCGATGCCGAACACCTGGCGCAGGTACGCGAGATACGCCTTGTCGTCGCACATGCTCTTGCCCGGCGAATCCGACAGCTTCGCGACCGGCTGGCCGTTGCAGCGAACCATCTTGATCACGATCTGCAGCGGCACGTAGCCGAGATCGTTGGTGAGGTTGGTGCCGACGCCGAACGCAAGCTTGCAGCGGCCGCGGAACCGTTCGTACAGCTGCATGACCTTCGGAATGTCGAGCGCGTCCGAGAACACGAGCACCTTGGTGCGCGGGTCGCACCGGTTCGCCTCGTAATGACGCAGCATCCGCTCGCCCCAGTCGAACGGATCGCCCGAATCGTGGCGCGCGCCGTCGAACAGCTTGCAGAAGTACATGTCGAAGTCGTTCAGGAACGCGTCCATGCCGTAGACGTCCGACAGCGCGATCCCGAGGTCGCCGCGATACTCCTTCGCCCACATCTCGAAGCCGTAGATCTGCGAATCGCGCAACCGCGGGCCGAGCGCCTGGCACGCCTGCAGGTATTCGTGCGCCATCGTGCCGAGCGGCGTGATGCCGTGCTTCATCGCGTACAGCACGTTGCTGGTGCCCGCGAACTGCGGGCCGAGCCCGTCGCGCAGCGTGAGCGCGACTTCCTCGTGCCAGACCTTCGAGAAGCGCCGGCGCGTGCCGTAGTCGGCGATCTTGCAGTCGGCGAATTCGGGCTTCGCGCCGAGCAGCTTGATCTTCTCGCGCAGCCGTTCGCGGCCTTCGCGATAGTCGGGCTCGCGCTGCGTGTTGCGGAAATAGACTTCGTTGACGATCGCGAGCACCGGGATCTCGAACAGGATCGTATGCAGCCACGGCCCCTCGATCACGATGTCGATCTCGCCGTTGCCTTTCGGCGACGGCGTGATCGAGATGTACTTCTCGTTCAGGTGGAACAGCGCGAGGAAGTCGACGAAGTCGCTCTTGATGAAGCGCATCCGCCGCAGATAGTCGAGTTCGACGTCGGAAAAGCGCAGCGAGCACAGGCCGCGCACCTCGTCGCGAATCTCGTCGATGTACGGCACGAGATCGACGCCGGGCGTACGGCACCGGAAACGGTATTCGACGTTTGCAGCGGGAAAGTGATGCAGGACGACCTGCATCATCGTGAACTTGTAGAGATCCGTGTCGAGCAGCGAAGTGATGATCATGATGACGGCAGCGCCAATAGCGTGACCGGCCCCGACGCACCGCGCGCCGCCCGGTCTGTCGACCATGTTACCCGAATGCGTGCCGGACCATCGCGAAACCGCCCCCGCCACGCCGCATCGCGCTCGTGCCCGGCGCGCGGTTGTGTCCGTCTTGCGCCCACCATAAACTAATCACGAAACGATATAAGCCGGATAGCCGACCACGCCATGCGGGTTTTGCGCTTCAGTTACAATGCCGCTTTTGGCGCAAACGCCACCCCATATATACCGCCAAGCAGGAGCGTTTTAATGACTCACGTTGTGACCGAAGGCTGCATCAAGTGCAAATACACGGATTGCGTGGATGTGTGCCCGGTGGATTGCTTCCGTGAAGGTCCCAACTTTCTCGCCATCGATCCGGACGAGTGCATCGACTGCGCCGTGTGCGTCGCAGAATGCCCGACCAATGCGATCTATGCCGAAGAAGACGTTCCGGGCGACCAGCAGCAGTTCACCGCGCTGAACGCGGAGCTGGCGAAGAACTGGCCGTCGATCACGAAGACCAAGCCGGCGCCCGCCGATGCGGACGAGTGGAAGGACGTGCAGGACAAGCTGCACCTGCTCGAACGCTGATCGCACGACGGCGACTGAAAAAAATTTTATTCGCTGCGGCTCCAAAGTATTGACAGGTTAGCGAACACTCCATACAATCTCGTTTCTCTGCTGTTGTTGTTTGTTCCCCGATAGCTCAGTCGGTAGAGCGCCGGACTGTTAATCCGTAGGTCCCTGGTTCGAGCCCAGGTCGGGGAGCCAAATAGCGAAAGGCCCGTTGAAAGTGGACGGGTTTTTTGTTGAACGAAGCAACACGCAGATGTACCGATTTATTCCCCGATAGCTCAGTCGGTAGAGCGCCGGACTGTTAATCCGTAGGTCCCTGGTTCGAGCCCAGGTCGGGGAGCCAAATAGCGAAAGGCCCGTCATTCGACGGGCCTTTTGTTTTTTCCGGCCGCCGTTCCGCCCTTCCGCTTTTCGTGGCCCGATCACGCGCATGCTAGAGTCTCTGTCCCGCATTCGCATCCGGTTCCGTCGATGAAGCATCGCCTACTGCTCTCCGCCCCTCTCGCCCTCCTGCTCTCCGCGTTCGCTGCAGCGCCGTTCGCGCAGGCGGAGGAAGTCGGCAGCGTCAATACCCATTTCCGCGTCACGGGCTCCGATCGCGTGGTCGTCGAGGCCTATGACGATCCGGTCGTGAACGGCGTGACCTGCTACGTGTCGCGCGCCCGCACCGGCGGGATCAAGGGCACGCTCGGCGTGGCCGAGGATCCGAGCGAGGCATCGATCGCGTGCCGGCAGGTCGGCCCGATCAGCTTCAAGGAACCGCTCAAGCAGCAGACCGACGTGTTCAGCGAACGCATGTCGTTCATCTTCAAGACGCTGCACGTCGTGCGCGTGGTCGACAAGAAACGCAACACGATCGTCTACCTGACCTACAGCGACCGCATCGTCAGCGGCAGCCCGAAGAACGCCGTCACCGCGGTGCCGATGCCGGCCGGCACGACGATTCCGGTCAAGTAAGCCCGCTCCCGCCGGGCGCGCGAGCGATACACTGTCGGTTCGACCGCTCCCGCGCCCGCTCATGTCCGCCACCCGCCTTCCCGATTCCGCACGCTACTGGCGCACGCCGCTCGTGCCGGACGCGGATCTCCTCACGGCCACCTATCGCGATCACGCGTTCGCGCCTCACTGGCACGACGCATACACGATCCCCGTGATTCTCGAAGGCGCGGAACGCTTCACCTATCGCGGCACCGGCCATGTCGCCGAAACGGGCACCGTGCCCGTGATCAATCCCGGCGAAGTCCATACGGGGTCGCGTGCCGCCGACGAGGGCTGGTGCTATCGCGTCAGCTACATGCCGGTCGAATTCATCCGCGAACTCGCCAGTTCGATCGCGGGCCGCCCGCAAGATGCGCCGTGGTTTGCGCCCGACGTGATCCGCGACGCCGATCTCGCGGCCCGGCTCACGCTCGCGCACCGGATGCTGGAAGCCGGTAGCGAGCAAGCGCTGTCGTCGCATGCGCCCGTGCAGTCGGCCGACGCGCCGGCGGCCGGCGGTCCGGCCACCGGCGCGCCGCGCATCTACGATCCGCTCGCCGCCGAAACCGCGATGCTCGACGCGCTGTCGACGCTGATCGCGCGCCACGCCGTCGTGCGGCCGCAGCCGGCGCCGCTCGCGGCCGACGAACCGCGCGTCGACGCGATGCGCGAGCGGCTCGCCGCCGATCTGACGTGCACGGTGACGCTCGACGATGTCGCGCAGGCGGCCGGCCTGTCGCCGTTTCACGCGGCGCGCCTGTTCACCCGTACGGTCGGCATGCCGCCGCATGCGTGGCGCAATCAGCTGCGGCTGCAGCGGGCGCTGGCGCCGCTGCGCGCGGGCATCCCCGTCGCCGATGTCGCGGCGGCCAGCGGCTTCGTCGACCAAAGCCATTTCACGCGGCATTTCAAACGGATGTTCGGCGTGCCGCCCGGGCGCTGGCAGGCAAGCTGACGCGGCTTCCCGCAGCCGTCGGCCGCGCCGCGACCCGCGCCGGCCGGCACGCGAACCGGCACCGCTCCGGCGAGCGCAAGAACATACAAGCCGGCTCGCCACCGGCACGCTATCCTCCCCCTCATGGAGGAGCGCTTCTTGAACAAGACACCCGTATCGCCCCCGCGCCGCCCGCTCAACGAATGGCTCGACGGCGCACGCGACACGATTCCGATGATGATCGGCGCGGCACCGTTCGGCGTGATTTTCGGCACGCTCGTCGGCGGCGGCCCGCTCGCCGCATGGCACGGCGCGCTGATGTCGCTCGCAGTGTTCGCGGGCTCCGCGCAGTTCATCGCGCTCGGCCTGATCGCCGGCAGCGCGGGTTTCGCCGTCGTGCTCGCCACGACGCTGATCGTGAACCTGCGCCACCTGCTGTACAGCGCGACGCTCGCGCCCTATGTCGCACACCTGCCGCTGCGCTGGCGCGCGACGCTTGGCGCGTTGATGACCGACGAGGTGTTCGCGGTCGCCTACGGACACTACCGGCACTACCCGCCCGGTACGATCGGCCCCCACTACTTTTTCGGCTCCGGGCTCGCGATGTACCTGAACTGGCAGGTCTGGACGCTCGCGGGCATCGGCTTCGGCACGGCATTCCCGGGCCTGCAGTCGCTCGGCCTCGATTTCGCGATGGCGGCGACCTTCATCGCGATCGTCGTCCCGCAGCTCGGCACGCTGCGCTACTTCGCGGCGGCCGCCACGGCCGGCACGCTCGCGTACTTCTGGCAGGGCTGGCCGTACAAGCTCGGGCTGCTCGGCGCGGTCGCCGCCGGCGTCGCGATCGGCGTCGTGCTCACGCTGCTGCACGATCGCACGCGCGCCGGCTCCCGCCCGGAGGCTGCGTCGTGAGTTACGCGCTGCTGATCCTCGGGATGGCCGTCATCACGTATGCGATCCGTTCGACGCTGTTCCTGTTCGGCGAGCGGCTGACGTTCCCGCCGCTCGTGCGGACCGCGCTCGGCTTCGTGCCGGTCACCGTACTGACCGCGATCATCGTGCCGATGACCGTCTCGCCGCACGGCGGCACGGCCGAGCTGACCTGGCGAAACCCGCAGCTCGTCGGCGCGCTCGCGGCCGTGCTCGTATCGGCCGCGACCCGCCGCCCGCTCGTGACGATCGCCGCCGGGCTCGCGGTGTTCTTCCTGTGGCAAGGGGTCGTACTGCCGCACTGGCTGCCCGCCTGAGCGCAGGCTCCGTCGCGCACGCTCAAGTTTCCGCCCGGTGCGCCGATATAGGAGATGAAGACCCGCCACCGGCCCCGGCGCGCATCGGTCAGTCGACGCCGTGCCCCTTCCCCGGTGCACCGCGCCGGCGCCGGCTTGCGCGGGCCGCCATCGAGACGATTCATGGGCCAGATCACCCTTTCCCTCAAGGACGACACGCTCGAGTCCCTGCGCAAGGACTACGATGCGTTCGTCCGCGTGTCGCTGAAACTCGACCCGCAATTCGCGACGCCGTCGTTCGAGGATTTCCTGCGCGCCAAGCTGCTCGACAACATGGTGCCGCTGACCGAGCACGCCGTGCAGCGGATGCTGCAGGGCGGCCAGTACGCGTGGGCCAAGCGCACGCTCGACAAGGAATTTCCGGACGTCGTCGCGATCCTGATGCGGCAGGCAAGCGAATTCGGCTTCGGCTTCGCGTCGCGCTCCGAATGGACGCCCGACGAACTCGCGAAGGCATGCCGCGACTGGGCGAAGGCGATCGTCGCCGAAGCGCAGGGCGACGCGTCGCTGATCGACCCGCTCGCGTCGCAGATCAAGAGCGCGGCGCAGGACATCCAGACGCTCGAGGAACAGATGCAGACGCCTGCGTGGCGGCTCGCGGAATCGCTGCGGCAGCGGATCTACGAGGCCAAGCTCGCGTGCGAGATGAGCGTCGGCAGCACCGCGCGCGACAAGCTCGGCGAACTGCGCGGGCTGCTGCGGCTCGGGCTCGCGCACGGCTCGTTCCAGAAGCAGGAAGCGCAGCAGATCATGGAATACCTGCGGCTGCTGAAGCCGGAGATCTTCGTCGAGGAACCGTACGACGTCTTCGCGCGCCTGGCCGCGTGGCTTCGCAGCGTGTTCACGCCGGCCGCCGTACGGCCGGCCCAGGGACAGGGGCAAGGCCAGCGCCGGCCCTGAGCGCGCTCGTCCCGCGCAACGCATCACCCCACGAAAACGGCCCGGTCGCGCGAAGCGAACCGGGCCGCCTGACGATTGCCGTCGCGCCGCGCCGTTCCAGGCAAGCGTCGCGACGGCGTCGCGCACGCTTACTGCGTGGCGCCCTGGGCCGATGCACCGCCCTGCGCGCCGACCGATGCGCCGCCTTCGGTCGCCTCGTCGGCCTTCGCCTTGGCCGAGCCCGCATGGCCCTTGGCCGACTTCGCCGCATGCTTCGTGTGCTTCTTGGCCGAATGGACGGCCGACGACGTCGTATCCTTCGCGCCATCGGCCGCCGCGCCGACTGCATCGGTCGCACCGCCCGTCGCATTGCCCGACATGTTCGCGCCGGCACCGCCCTGCGCGCCCGCACCGACACCTGCCGCCGGCGTCTGCGCCTGCACGCCGGCACCGGCCGCGCCTTGCGCCGTCGTGCCCGTCTGGGCGAATGCGGCCGAAGTGGCGAACGCCGTCAGCGCGGCACCGATCAGCATCGTACGAATCTTGGACATGGCAATTCTCCTCAAGAAGTTGTGCGCCCGGGCCGCAGCGAAGCGGTCCGGCGCGTTCCCCGCCGCAACGCGCAGCAGGTACGACAGAAGACCGGCCGCCCGCGCGGCCGGTTCGCGAATCTCTCAGACTGTTACCCACCGTTTCATTTGCTGACGAATCGCTCACAGTCCTTTACATCCGCCGGCGGCCGCCCGCGCTCGCGTGCGGGCGCGCGGTGCCGTATGATGCGGAGCGTTTCCTCCCGCGCGTCGCGCACCTTCCTCGTCATGCCCAATCTGGATTTCACGCTGACCGGCGAATACGTCGAGCTGCACAACCTTCTCAAGATCACCGGCCTCGCGGACAGCGGCGGCACCGCGAAGCTGATCGTCGCGTCCGGCGCCGTGAAAGTCGACGGCGCGATCGAGCTTCGCAAGACCTGCAAGATCCGCGCGGGCCAGGTCGTGCTGCTCGGCGACACGCGCATCGCGGTGCGCGAGGCCTAGCGCCCGCGCGGGTTCCCCCTGCCCGCGACATGGCCATCGGCGCGCGCGTTCGACACGGTACGAATAAAGCCGTAAGCTAGCCGTCTCTCAAAATAAATACATATAGCGCGGGCCCGCACCCGCGCGAGCGCCCATTCCATGTCGCATTCCGGTCTTACGAGGACGGCCGCCGCGCCGCCGTCCCTGTCCAGTCATGCCGCCGATACCGCGCGCCTCGCCGCGCCGCTCGCGATCGCGCAACTTTCCCAGATGGCGATGAGCGTCACCGACACGGTGCTGCTCGGTTCGCTCGGCCCCGATTCGCTCGCGGCGGGCGGGCTCGGCGCGAACTTCTTCTTCGTCATCGTGACGATCCTGCAAGGCGTGCTGTCGTCGGTCAGCGTGAGCGTCGCGCATGCGCGCGGCGCCCAGGCCGAGGATCGCGTGCCGCACATCTACTGGACAGGCTTCGCGCTGTCCGTGCTGCTCGCGATTCCGGCCATCGTCGCGCTGTCGCTTGCCGAACCGATCCTGCTGATGTTCCACGAGCCGCCGCTGCTCGCGCATCATGTCGGCGAATACACGGGCATCCTGCGCTTCGCGGCGCTCGGCAGCCTGATCGGCGTCGGGCTGATGCGCGCGTTCCTGCCGGCGATCGGTGCCGCGCGGCGGCTCTTGTGGGTGTCGATCGGCGGCGTCGGCGTCAA
Organism: Burkholderia sp. ABCPW 11; assembly: GCF_001523445.1. NCBI lineage: Bacteria > Pseudomonadati > Pseudomonadota > Betaproteobacteria > Burkholderiales > Burkholderiaceae > Burkholderia > Burkholderia sp. ABCPW 11. The sequence goes on from NZ_LOVM01000037.1 coordinate 91,784, forward strand.
CGGCGTGCTGAACTACGGGCTGATCCACGGCGCCTTCGGGTTGCCGCGCCTCGGCTTTCTCGGTTCGGCCGTCGCGACGACGATCACGATCTGGCTCACCGCGCTCGCGCTGATCTGGCTGCTGCACGGCCGGCAGCGCTTCCGCCATTTCGTGACCGCGGCGCGCCCGAAGCTGCCCGTGATGGGCGAGTTGATCGGCATCGGCTGGCCGGTCGCGATCACGTACGGGGTCGAATCGATGCTGTTCCTCGCCACCGGCCTCACGGTCGGCGTGCTGGGCGCGACGTCGCTCGCCGCGCACCAGATCGCGCTGAATGTCGCGTCGGTGTCGTTCATGGTGCCGCTCGCGATCGGCCAGGCGGCCAACGTCCGCGTCGGCTACTGGATCGGCGCGGGCTCGCCCGTCGCCGCACGGCACGCGGGCTTCGTCGCGCTCGCGCTCGGCGTCGGCTTCATGTCGCTGTCGGGCCTCGTGATGATCGTCGCGCCGCATACGATCGTCGGCCTGTACCTGCACCTCGACGACCCGGCCAACGCGGCCACGGTGTCGCTCGCCGCGTCGCTGCTCGGCATCGCCGCGGTATTCCAGATCGTCGACGGCATGCAGACCGTCGCATCGGGGGCGCTGCGCGGCCTGAAGGACACGCGCATCCCGATGCTCGCCGCGACCTTCGGCTACTGGGGCATCGGCTTCCCGACCGGCTACTGGTTCGCATTCCACGCGGGCATGGGCGCGCGCGGCCTGTGGTGGGGGCTCGCGGCCGGGCTCGCGAGTGTCGCCGCGCTGATGGCATGGCGCTTTCACCGCAAGACCACGTCGCTCATCGTGACGGCCCGCTAGGCGCGACACGACGCAAAATCGCAGCCGGCGCTATGCTTGTCGATCGGAACCCCTCGAGACGCCGCGCCAGCGGCGCGACTGCCTCACGATACGTCTGATTACGCCTGACGCCGCGCGACGACGCGCGGCCTTTCCCCTTTCCTGGAGGAGTGCATCATGAACGAAGCAGTTCGGATGGAACGCGACACGTTCGGCGAGATCGCCGTGCCCGCCGACCGGCTCTGGGGCGCGCAGACCGAGCGCTCGCTGCAGAATTTCCGGATTTCGACGGAGAAGCAGTCGCCCGAGCTGATCCACGCGCTCGCGATCGTCAAGCGTGCCGCGGCGGCCGTCAACCAGTCGCTCGGCGTACTCGCCGACGACAAGGCGCGCGCGATCATCGAAGCCGCCGACGAGATCATCGCCGGCCGGCATCCGCGCGAGTTCCCGCTCGCGGTGTGGCAGACGGGCTCCGGCACGCAGACCAACATGAACCTCAACGAGGTGATCGCGAACCGCGCGAGCGAGCTGATGGGCGGCGAGCGCGGCGAAGCGCGCAAGGTTCATCCGAACGACGACGTGAACCGCGGCCAGTCGTCGAACGACGTGTTCCCGACCGCGATGCACGTCGCGGCAGCGTACGCGATCGTCAATCACCTGCTGCCGGCGCTGCGCACGCTGCGCGCGACGCTCGACGCGAAGTCGAAGGCGTTCGCCGACATCGTGAAGATCGGCCGCACGCACCTGCAGGACGCCACGCCGCTCACGCTCGGCCAGGAGTTCTCCGGTTATGTCGCGCAGCTCGACCACGGCATCCGTCACGTCGAATCGTCGCTGCCGCACCTGTACGAGCTCGCGCTCGGCGGCACCGCGGTCGGCACGGGGCTGAACGCGCATCCGGAGTTCGCGGTGCGCGTGGCCGACGAGATCGGCCGGCTGACGAAGCTGCCGTTCGTGACCGCGCCGAGCAAGTTCGAGGTGATGGCCGCCGCCGACGCGCTGGTCTTCGCGCACGGCGCGCTGAAGACGGTGGCAGCCAGCCTGATGAAGATCGCGAACGACGTGCGCTGGCTCGCGAGCGGCCCGCGCTGCGGGCTCGGCGAGCTGTCGATTCCGGAAAACGAGCCGGGCAGTTCGATCATGCCGGGCAAGGTGAACCCGACGCAGTCGGAAGCCGTGACGATGCTGTGCTGCCAGGTGTTCGGCAACGACGTCGCGGTCAACGTCGGCGGCGCGAGCGGCAATTTCGAGTTGAACGTGTTCCGGCCGATGATCGCGCACAACGTGCTGCAGTCGGTGCGGCTCCTCGCCGACGGCGCGCAGAGCTTCAACGATCACTGTGCGGTGGGCATCGAGCCGAACCGCGCGCGGATCGACCTGTTGCTGAACGAATCGCTGATGCTCGTGACGGCGCTCAATCCGCACATCGGCTACGACAAGTCCGCACAGATCGCGAAGAAGGCGCACAAGGAAGGCACGACGCTGAAGGCGGCCGCGCTCGCGCTCGGCTACCTGACCGAGGCGGAATTCGATGCATGGGTGCGCCCCGAGCAGATGATCGGCACGCGGTAACGGCAGGACGGCGGGCGCGGCGCGGAAGGTGCGGCGCCCGCGGCACTCAGACGGTGCCCTTCGCGACTTCTTCCGGCTTCATCTCGACGATCTTGTCGAGCGCGGCCCGCACGTCGGCCGCGTATTTCGCCAGCACCCGCTGCTCGTCGGTTTCGGGCACGAACGGCGGCACCGGCACCGGGTTGCCGTTCTCGTCGACCGCGACGAACACGACGAGGCAATCGGTCGTCTGACGCAGCACGCCGCCCTTCGGATCGCCGGCGTGCACCGACACATGGATGTGCATGCTGGTACGGCCCGTCGCGACGACGCGCGCCTTCAGCTCGACCAGATTGCCGACCAGGATCGGACGCTGGAAACGGATGTTGCCGACGCTGACCGTCACGCAATAGCGGCTCGACCAGACGGCCGCGCACGCATACGCGACTTCGTCGATCCACTTCATCAGCGCGCCGCCGTGCACCTTGCCGCCGAAGTTCACGGACGAAGGCTCGGCAAGGAAGCGGAATACGGTTTCGGTGCGGTCGAGGGCAGCCGGCACGGGGGACGGTTGAGGCATTGTTCTGGCTCCAGGCGGCAGGGGCGCCGTCATCGGGCCATTATACGTTGCACTGCGGCAACGCGGCGCGGCAAGCCCCGCGTGGCGGGGCTGCGGCGACCATGCCGGCTCGTGCCGGACCAGCGCCGCTCAGCGGCGTACCGTGACGCCCTGGTCGATCGTTCCGTACATCTCGATACTGCCGCCGCGCTCGCCGGTCGCGCCGGTGCCGCCGGGTGCACAGGCGGCGCACACGAGCGCCGCCGCCAACACACAGAAAATCGTCTTCATCGTTGCATCGCGTCTCATGCGGCGGCCCGCTGCCGCCGCGTCCGGCCATTCTACGCGTGCCCTGCAACGGGCTGCAGGCCGGGCCGCGCAGCGGCACCGTCGCTGCATCCGACATTTCATCCGAAAGCGAAACGTCGAATGCGCGCACGGACTACACTGCCTTCATCCCGCTCGACGAGACACGACGATGACCGATCAAGACGACCACCATTTTCCGGGCCTGAGCCGCATCGGCGCGCTGATCGCCGATCCCGGCCGCGCCGCGATGCTATGGGTGCTGATGGACGGCAGCGCGCGACCGGCCGGCGAACTGACGATGATCGCGGGGCTGTCGCCGTCCGCGGCCAGCGCGCACCTCGCGCGCTTGACCGAGGGCGGCCTGCTGGCCCTCGACGTGCGCGGCCGGCATCGTTACTACCGCATTGCGTCGGCCGACATCGCGGCCTCGCTCGAAGCGCTGGCGAACGTCGCCCGCGCGGCCGCGCCGCATCGCCCGGTCCCGCCGCCGTCGCGCACGGTCCCGGCCGAACTGCGCTATGCACGCACCTGCTACGACCACATGGCCGGCGAGCTCGCGGTACGGATCTTCGACGGCCTCACCGCGCGCCGCTGGCTGTTCGCGAACGGCGACGCGATCGAGACCACCGAGCTCGGCACGCAGGCGCTCGCGCAATGGGGCATCGACGTCGCGCAGCAACGCACGCGCCGGCGACGCTTCGCGTGCGGCTGCCTCGACTGGAGCGAGCGGCGCTCGCATCTCGGCGGCGCGCTCGGCGCGGCACTGCTCGAAAGCTTCTGCGCGCACGGCTGGATCGAGCGCGCTGCCCGACCGCGCGTGCTGCGCGTCACGGTTCCCGGACAGCAGGTTTTCGACGCGTGGCTTACGTCCGCTTGACGCCGGCATTGCAGCCGCACGACAACAGCGCGCGATGGACAGGTTTTGTTACATCGCGTGCCATTCGACTTACAAAACACCGTGCCTTGAAACAGGCCAAGCGGATATCGTGAACTGGACGGCACGAATCGACGCGCCGCGATCACAACGATGACGCTCACCATGGCCTCCCTCTTCACGCTCAAGCGCACCGCCCGCTACACGCTGCTCGCGTTCGTCGCGCTGGCGACGCTGCCGCCCGCCTTCGCGCAATCGGCCGATGCGCCGCCGAATGTCGCCGCGGCACGGCAACCGGCCGGCGATCCGCCCGGCCGCGTCGCGCGGCTCAATTACCTGTCGGGTGCCGTGACGACCGAACCGGCCGGCACCGATACGTGGTCGTATGCGGCGGTGAACCGGCCGCTGACGACCGGCGATCAGCTCTGGAACGATGCCGGCGCGCGCTCGGAACTGCACATCGGCTCGACCGCGGTGCGGCTCGGCGAATCGACGAGCCTGTCGGTGCTGAACCTCGACGACACGACGACGCAATTGAAGGTAGGGCTCGGCACCGTGTCGACACACGTGCGCGACTTGCCGGCCGGCGGATCGTACGAAATCGACACGCCGAACCTCGCGCTCGGCATCGCCGGCCCCGGCGACTATCGCGTCGATGTGGCGCCGAACGGCGCGAGCACGACGGTGACGGTACGTAGCGGGAGCGCAACCGTGTACGGCAGCAACGGGCAGTATCCGCTGTCGCCGGGGCAGCAGGTGGTGTTCACCGGCACCGACCTGCAGGTCGCGCAGCAATCGGGTGCACCCGGCCCCGACGCGCTCGACCAGTGGGCCGCCAGCCGCGACGCGGCCGAAACGCGCTCGGTGTCCGCCCGCTACGTGTCCCGCGACATTCCCGGCTACCAGGATCTCGACGCGAACGGCACGTGGCGCGAAACCCCGAATTACGGCGCGGTATGGGTGCCGAACGACACGCCGGCCGATTGGGCGCCGTATCACGACGGCCACTGGATCTGGCAGGCGCCGTGGGGCTGGACCTGGGTCGACGACGCGCCGTGGGGCTTCGCGCCGTATCACTACGGCCGCTGGGCGTACGTGGACGACAACTGGGCATGGGTGCCCGGCCCGATGGTCGTCAGCCAGCCGCCCGCCTATGCGCCGGCGCTCGTCGCGTTCGTGGGCGGCGGTGGCGGCGGCGGTTCCGACTGGAGCGTTGCGCTCACGGTCGGCGGCGTCGCCGCGGCCGGTTGCGCATGGTTCGCGCTCGGCCCCGGCGAACCGTGGCATCCGGGCTGGGGCGGCTGGAGCCCGCACTACTACGACCGCGTCAACCGCAACATCGTGGTGAACAACGTCAACGTGAACAAGACCGTGAACGTGACGAACATCACCAATATCACCAACATCAACAAGACATATGTGAACTTCCGTGCACCGCACGCGATCACGGCCGTGCCGGCCACCGCGTTCGTGCACGGCCAGCCGGTCGCGCATTTCTCGCAGCACGTCGATCCGCAGCAATGGCGCAACGCGCACGTCACGCCGGGCACGCCCGGCATCGCGCCGGTGCGCCAGAGCTTCACCGGCGGGCTGCGCAATGCCAGCTACCGCCCGCCGGCGGCGATCGCGCAGCACCCGTACGTCGCGACGCGCAATCCGGCCGTGCCGCCCGCGTATCGCGACCAGGCCGCCGCCCACCTCGCGCAGCAAGGCGGGCGCGTACCGGGCGCCGGCGCGCCCGTCGTGAAGACGAACGTGCCAGCCGACTATACGGCTCGCCCGGTCCGCGTTCCGGGTCAGTCGCAGGGCGGCGGCGCATGGGCGATGCACAACGTGCAGCTCGTGAATCCGCACGGCCCCGTCGTGCAGCCGCCCCGTGCGTCGCGCGAAGGCCCGCCGGCCGGCGAGCAGGCCGCGCGGCCTGGCGCGCCGACGCCGGGCATGTCGAATGTCGCGCGGCCGCCGAACGGCGAAAGCCCCAACGCACCGCGATTCGCCAACGGCGGCACGCTGCCGGCACCCGGCAACCCGATGCCGCATCAGGCGTTCGCGCCCGGCAACGGCGTCCCGCATCCACCGGGCGCGAACAACGCTCCGGCAGGGACCGGCAACGCGCACGCGGCGAACGCGCCGTCCCCCGTGTGGATGCAGCCGCACACGCCGATGGCGCGTCAACGCCCCGATTCACCCACCGCACTGCATGCGGCAGGAGAGAATGCGCTGCCCCCCGTGCGCAGCGCCGCGGTGCCGCATCCGAACGGCGTGCCGGCGCCGCAAGGCGTACAGCCCGGCGGCCGCAACGAAGCGCCGCGCGCGCGGCCGCAACCGCGGGTCGACAATACCGCGCAGATTCAGCAACCGCGTCCGCACCCTGATTTCCAGACGCCGGCCCGGCATGCGCAGCCGCAACCGGAACGGGCCGCCCCCGCGCCGCAACCACGCCCGGACTTCGCTCAACCGGCGCCGCATCGCGAGGTCGCGCCGCCGCGCGTGAACGAGTACCGTCCGCCCGCGCCCGCGGTGCACGACGTGCCGCGTCCGCAGCCGCAGGCGCCGCACATGGAGCCGCGACCGCAGCCGGCGCCCCGCATGGAACCGCGCCCGTCGATGCCTGCTCCCCGGATGGAACCGCGGCCGCAGCCGGCGCCGCACGTCGAGGCGCCGCATCCGGGCAATCCGCCGCCGCAGGGCGGCCACGACGAGCGGCATCGCCAGTAAGTGCAGCAAAGATGAAACAAAAAGGCTCGACCGGCTAATACCGGTCGAGCCTTTTTGCAGGGTACGGATCGATGAAACCGTGCGGGCTCGCCCGCGCGATCAGACCGCCATCGGTGCGGTCAGCGGCTCGTGGTGGCGATAGCCGACGAGCGAGAAATCGGACGGCTCGACCTGCTCCAGCCATTCGGGCGCATAGACGCCCGTTTTCGCGTACTCGGGCACGCGCTCGGCGATCTCGAGCCGCGGGCTTTCGTACGGCTCGCGCGTGAGCTGCTGCTGCAGCATGTCGAGCTGGTTCTCGTAGATGTGGGCGTCGCCGATGAAATACGTGAACCAGCGCGGCGTGTAGCCCGTCAGCCGGCCGACGAGCGACAGCAGCGCGGCCCCTTCCGTCAGGTTGAACGGCGTGCCGAGACCGACGTCGTTGCTGCGGATGTACAAGCACAGCGAGATCTCGCGCTTCGTCGCGTTCGGCAGGAACTGGTACAGCAGATGGCACGCGGGCAGCGCGATCTGGTCGAGCACGGCCGGATTCCACGCGTGAAACAGGATACGACGATCGGACGGGTTCTCCATGATCGTGTCCAGGCACTGGCGCAACTGGTCGATCGCCTTGTACAGCAGCACCTTCGGCGCGCCATCCTCGTCGAAACGCGTGACGATCCGGAAGCCGCGGCGTGTCGCATCGGCGATCTGCGCGTCGGCGCTCGCATCGAGCACCTTGTAGCCAGGCCACTGGCGCCATTGCACGCCGTATACGTCGCCGAGATCGTCGACGCCCTGGCGATACGGGTTCGCGAGCCACTGCGCGTTCTCGTTCGCGTTCGCATCCCACACCTTGCAGCCGAGCGCGCGGAAATCGGCCGCGCTGCGCGACGCACGCAGGAAGCCGACCAGTTCGCCGATCGCCGACTTGAACGCCAGCTTCTTGGTCGTCACGGCCGGAAAGCCTTGCTGCAGGTCGAAGCGCAGCATCGCGCCCGGCATGCTGATGGTACGGATCCCCGTGCGGTTCTCCTGCCAGGCGCCGGTATCGAGAATGGTACGAACGAGATCGAGATACTGTTTCATGCGGGTTCCTTCGGCCGCGAGAGGCGGCCGTACCCGCCGATTTTAACAAGCGTGGCGCGGAAGCTCCGGCAACGGCGCCGAAAACCCTGCCAGCGTGTCGCCACGATCGCGCATGCCGTGCGCACACATCAGCCGGTAGAGCGTGACGCGCGACACGCCGAGCTCGCGCGCGGCATCCGCAAAACGGCCGCGATGGCGCAGCAGCGCCTGCTCGATCGCCTGCCGTTCGGCCGCCTCGCGCGCCTCCAGCAGCGACACCGGCGCGAGCGTCGCATAGTCGTTCAGCTCGAGATCGGCGGCGGTGATCATCCGGCCTTCGGACATCACGATCGCACGGCGCACACGGTTGATCAGCTCGCGCACGTTGCCGGGCCACGAATAGCCGTACAGCGACGCGACCGCATCCGGGGAAAAACCGCGCAGGCGCCGATGCGCATCGCCCTTGAAGCGCTCGAGCATGTGGCGCGCGAGCACCTCGATGTCCTTGCCGCGCGCGCGCAGCGGCGGCTCCTCAATCTTCAGCACGCACAGCCGGTGAAACAGGTCCTCGCGAAAGCGCCCTTCACGCAGCGCCGCCTCCATGTTCACGTGCGTCGCGCAGATCACGCGTACATCGACCGGCATCGACGCATGCGCGCCGAGCCGCTCGATCTTGCCTTCCTGCAGGAAGCGCAGCAAGCTGGCCTGGCTTTCGAGCGGCAGATCGCCGATCTCGTCGAGAAACAGCGTGCCGCCGTTGGCTGCCTCGACGCGGCCGATCTTGCGCTGGTTCGCGCCGGTGAACGCGCCGCGTTCATAGCCGAACAGTTCGGCCTGCAGCAGCGTCGACGGTATCGCACCGCAATTGATCGCGATGAACGGCGCCTGCGCGCGCGCCGAGCGCTCGTGAATCGCGACCGCCGTCAATTCCTTGCCCGTGCCCGACTCGCCGGAGATGAACACCGGTGCGTCGGTCGCCGCGACACGGCGGATCGTCCTGAAGAGCCCGAGCATCGCATCGCAGGTGCCGACCATCTCGCCTTCGCTGCGCCCCGCGCCGACGGGCGGCGAAACGGGATCGGTCAGTGCGACCATGCCGTGCGCATGACCGACAGTCTCGACGATCCGCGCCGTTTCGTACGGCATCGTCACGTAGTCGAAGCAATAGTCGCGAATGAGATGGCGCAGCGTCGCGTCCTGCAACTGGCCGCGCCGCGTCGCCGCGATCCAGCCGATGTGCTGGATGCTCAGGCAGGATTCGAGTTCGCGCAGGTCCGACGGCTTGAAGCCCGGCGAGAAATCGAGCAGGCCGGCGGTGGCCACGCCGTGCTGCACGACGCGCCGCACATCGCGCACGGTCTCGGCCAAGTCGACGCGCCAGCCGCATTCGTCGAAATGGCCGCGCAACGCGTCGTTCGGTTCGCGCGAATAGTAGACCACGTGCCGCTGATCGGCTCCCATATGCTCACCCCGTTCATCAACCGTCCAACGATTGCTGCACACGTCGGATTGCGTGCAAAAGGATCGAATCGGGTCAGCCAGAGGTGGCTCGATTCGCCATGCCGATGCGCGGCAACGACACAGCCTCGCATGATGGCGCTTGTCTCGCGTCCAGTAATTTTTTGATCGAGACAACCCGGTTATAGGCACCGAATACGACAAATCCGTTTCATTGCCAATGGCGACACGGCCGAATCGCTCGGGAGTCGATGCAGATCAATCCTCTGCACATAGCACATGCGCAGGAACGGTTTCGTCATCGACACACGCGCCGATTTTCATCCTTGAAGCGTGTCGATTGAATCAGCAGTATTCCCGAGCCCCATCGTTTCAGGCCTGAAACATTTTCAGGCGTTTTCGGCCACCGTTCGCAACGCTCGAGCGCGAGTCGCAATGGCGGCAATGGCCCCGGTACGGTGGCATGTATTTCGCTGAATACGTACACGATCGGAGACATCCGCCATGCGAAAACTTCGTTTACTTTCTTTCGTGCCGATGGCGCTCGCGCTCTCGGCCGCCGGCCCGCCTGCTCCGGCATGCGCGGACGACGGCATGCAGCCGGATCGCGCCATGCTGCTTGCCGAAAACACGTCGAGCATGCAGCACGGCAACGGGTTCGGCATCCTGACCGTGTCGGCACCGCAACCGCTGCCGGCCGCCAACGCCTCCGTGACGCTGTGGGACGAGATCCCGCCACCGCCCCAGTTGCCGATGCCGCTGCCGGCGCCGCAACCGGGCGACATCCGGCATGCGATGGAAGGCAATGCGCGAGGCAATACGCATCCCTGATGCATGTGCCTCTTCAATTCGATCAGGATAACGTATTGAACTGACGAGCCGGTCGAACGGGATGCCGTCGAGCGGAACCGGCCTCGCCGATCTCGCGACATAAAACGTTTTGGTGCTCCGTCCCCCGGCGGGCACTCTTTTTATTCGGACGGGCCGCCGCGACGCGGGGCATCGCGCGTCGCGGCGCACGACGCCGGAAACGCCGGTCCCCGTGCGGGCGGGCGGAATCCGGCGCACGCCGTCGTTCCGGTAAAATCGGCCCCGTTCCGTTCCCCTCTTTCCCGACCTTCATGACGACGTTGACCCTGATCGTCGCGCGTGCCCGCAACGGCATCATCGGCCGCGACAACCAGTTGCCCTGGAAACTTCCCGAGGATCTCGCGTTCTTCAAGCGCACGACGATGGGCGCGCCGATCGTGATGGGCCGCAAGACCCACGAATCGATCGGCCGGCCGCTGCCCGGCCGCCGCAATATCGTCGTCACGCGCGACGCCACGCGCCGTTTCGACGGCTGCGATACGGTCACGTCGCTCGCCGACGCACTGGCGCTCGCCGCGCGCGACGGGGCGCCGGAGGTATTCCTGATTGGCGGTGCGCAACTCTACGCGGAAGGTCTCACGCTCGCCGACAGGCTGGTCGTCACCGAGATCGACGCCGACTTCGACGGCGACGCGTCGTTCCCGGCGCCCGACGCCGCGCACTGGCAGGAAATCTCGCGCGACGCGCATCAGGCTGCCGCGCCGAACACGTTCGGCTATGCGTTCGTCGTCTACGAACGCAAGCGCGGCTGACGTCTTCTTCCGCACGATGAAAAAAGCCCGACCGGCTTCGCGCCGGTCGGGCTTTCGTTTTCTGGCGGCCTGCGCCGCGTGCGGCTTACTGCCCTGCAATCGTCATCTGCTCGATCAGCACCGAGCCGGTTTCCTTCGTACCGCGCACGATCGAATCCGCACCGATCGCGACGATATGGCGGAACATCTCCTGCAGCGTACTGGCAACGGTGATTTCCTCGACCGGATACTGGATCACGCCGTTCTCCACCCAGAAACCCGCCGCACCGCGCGAATAGTCGCCCGTCACGTAGTTCACGCCCTGCCCCATCAACTCGGTCAGCAGCAGCCCCGTGCCGAGCTTCTTCAGCATCGCGTCGAAGTCGTCGCCCGCCTGCGTGTTCGCGCTGCGCAGCGCGAGATTGTGCGAGCCGCCCGCGTTGCCGGTGGTTTGCGTGCCGAGCTTGCGTGCCGAATAGGTCGACAGGAAATAGCCTTCGACGACACCGTCCTTCACGACGCTGCGCGCACGCGTGCGCACGCCTTCCTCGTCGAACGGCGCGCTGCCCATCGCGCGCGGCACGTGCGGATCCTCGACGATCTGGATGTGCGGTGCGAACACCGGCTTGCCGAGGCTGTCGACGAGGAACGACGTCTTGCGATACAGCGCGCCGCCGCTCACCGCCTGTACGAATGCGCCGAGCAGGCCGGCCGCGAGCGGCGCCTCGAACAGCACGGGCACCTTGCGCGTGTCGAGACGACGCGCGCCCATCCGCGCGAGCGCACGTTCGGCCGCGTAACGGCCCACCGCTTCGGGCGCGGCGAGATCGATCGCGCTGCGCTTCGACGAATACCAGTCGTCGCGCTGCATGTGGCGGCCGCTGCCCGCGATCGGCGCGCATGCGATGTAGTGGCGCGAGTACGGATAGCCGGCCAGGAAGCCGCGCGACGTCGCGAGCACGAACTGCGAGTGCTGCGCCGACACGCTCGCACCTTCCGAATTGCGAATTTGCGGGCTGACCGCAAACGCGGCGTCTTCCGCGCGGCGGGCAAGCTCGACCGCGTCGTCGGCCGTCAGCGCCCACGGGTGGTACAGATCGAGGTCCTGCGGGTCGGTTTCGAGCAGCTCGGCTTCGGCGAGACCGGCCGCTTCGTCCTCGGCCGTGAAGCGCGCGATGTTGTAGGCGGCGGCGACGGTATCCTTGATCGCGGCCGGCGAGAAATCCGACGTGCTCGCGTTGCCGCGTTTCTTGCCGATGAACACGGTGACGCCGACCATCTTGTCGCGGTTGTGCTCGATCGTTTCGACCTCGCCACGGCGCACCGACACCGACAGGCCGTCGCCCTCGGAGATTTCGGTCGCGGCGTCCGTCGCGCCGAGCGCCTTCGCATGGCGAAGGATGTCCGATGCGATTTCTTTGAGCTGGTCCTGCGTGTGCGGGAAATAGCGCGCTTGTACGTCGAGATTGGCTGCCATCGTCTTGGTATCCGGTGGCGGGCGGGCGCCCGCATGGTCAAAATGTTGCGTATCCCGCGATCATAGCAAGGTCCGGGGCCGGACACAGACAAGCTTGGGTATCCGCGCCGCGATACAATGCGGCCCATGACACGCAAAACCCGAATCCAGCCGATCGAACATGCCGTCGAGGACGACGACAATGGCTACGATCGCCCCAGCAAATCCCAGTTGAAGCGCGAAATGCACGCGCTGCAGGAACTCGGCCAGGCACTCGTCGACCTGCCGAAGGACGCGCTCAAGCGCATGCCGATGCCCGAAGATCTCGCGGACGCCGTGCGCGAGGCCCGCCGGATCACCGATCACGAAGGCAAGCGCCGCCAGCTCCAGTACGTCGGCCGCGTGATGCGCTCGCTGACCGACGACGAAACGGCCGCGCTGCGCACCGCGCTCGACGCGCAACGCGGCGTGAACAAGGCCGCGACGGCCCGCCTGCACTGGATCGAGCGCACGCGCGAGCAACTGCTCGCGAGCGACGACGCGCTGACCGAATTCCTGCGCCAGCACCCCGACGCCGACATCCAGGAAGGCCGTACGCTGATCCGCAACGCGCGCAAGGAAGCCCAGCAAGGCAAGCCGCCGCGCTATTTCCGCGAGCTGTTCCAGTGGATCAAGACCGCGAGCGGCACGCCCGGCGGCGATGACGAAGGGGACGACGCCACCGGAGACGACCATGACGACGAAGCGTAACCATCCGGACGAGCTCGTGGTCGGCCTCGTGTCGATCAGCGACCGCGCGAGTACGGGCGTCTACGAGGACAAGGGCATCCCGGCGCTGCAGGAATGGCTCGCCGGCGCGCTCGTCTCGCCGTGGCGCGCGCAAACGCGCCTGATCCAGGACGACGCGCCGACGATCTCGGCCACGCTGACCGAACTGGTCGACGTCGCCGGCTGCGATCTCGTGCTGACGACGGGCGGCACCGGTCCCGCGCGCCGCGACGTGACGCCGGAAGCCACGCTGGCCGTGGCGACGAAGGAAATGCCGGGATTCGGCGAACAGATGCGGCAGATCAGCCTGAATTTCGTGCCGACCGCGATCCTGTCGCGGCAGGTCGCGGTGATCCGCGAAACGGCCGACCATGCGGCGCTGATCATCAACCTGCCCGGCCAGCCGAAGTCGATCCGCGAGACGCTGGAAGGGCTGCGCGATGCCGACGGCAAATCGACCGTGCCCGGCATCTTCGCCGCGGTGCCCTACTGCATCGACCTGATCGGCGGCCCGTATATCGAGACCGACGCCGCGGTGGTCGCGGCGTTCCGGCCGAAAAGCGCGCGGCGCTGAACGTGGCTCGAGCGCCGCGCGCGTGCCGGCCCGCTCAGGCGGCCGGCACGGAGTCGCCTGCCGGCGCCGATGCGGCCGGAATCAGGAAATGCTCGCGATAGTACTTCAGCTCGTCGATCGACTCGTGGATGTCGGCGAGCGCGGTGTGCATCGCCCGCTTCTGGAAACCCTTGTAGATGGCGGGCTGCCAGCGGCGGCACAGCTCCTTGAGCGTGCTGACGTCGAGGTTGCGGTAATGGAAGAACCGCTCGAATTCCGGCATCCAGCGCGCCATGAAGCGGCGGTCCTGGCAAATCGAGTTGCCGCACATCGGCGACTTGCCCGGCGACACGTACTGCGCGAGGAACGCCTGCAGTTGCGCGGCGGCTTCCGCCTCGGTCACGGTCGATGCGCGCACGCGGTCGATCAGCCCCGAGCGGCCATGCGTCGACTTGTTCCAGTCGTCCATCTTCGCGAGCGTCTCGTCGCTCTGGTGAATCGCGAACACCGGGCCCTCGACGGCAACGTCGAGCGTGGAATTGGTCACCACGACCGCGATCTCGATGATGCGGTCGTTTTCCGGGTCGAGGCCCGTCATCTCCATGTCGAGCCAGACGAGGTTCAACTCGTTGCGCACGAGCGCGGGCTGGCTGGCGGAAGCGGCGGTATCGGTCATGATTCATCCTGGAAAATGGCGGACCGGGCGCGCCGATGCGGCGCCGCCCGGGCGGCCGGCATCGCATCAGCGGGGCCGGTCCGCAAGAACATATAATTCTCGCATAGAACCCTTTGGCGCCTTCGATGTCACCCTTTTCGTTCACCCTGCTGTTCGCGATCGCCGTACTCGCGATGGTCGTCACCAAGCTGTGGCTCGCGTCGCGGCAGATCCGCTTCGTCGCCGCGCACCGCAACGGCGTGCCCGCGCAATTCAGCGCCACCATCCCGCTGACCGCCCACCAGCGCGCCGCCGACTACACGGTCGAGCGCACCCGGCTGACGATGCTCGAGATCGTCGTCAGCGCGGCCGTGCTGGTCGGCCTCACGCTGCTCGGCGGCGTCGGCGCGCTCGACTCGCTGCTGACCGGCTGGCTCGGCCGCGGCTACGGGCAGCAGGTCGCGCTGGTCGCCGCGGTGCTCGTGATCATGAGCGCGATCGACGTCCCGTTCGAGTATTACCGCCAGTTCGGGATCGAGCAGCGTTTCGGCTTCAACCGGATGACGAAGCGGCTGTTCTTCGCCGACATGCTGAAAAATTCGCTGCTCGGCGCCGTGCTCGGCCTGCCGCTGCTGTTCGTCGTGCTGTGGCTGATGAACCAGGCCGGCAGCCTGTGGTGGCTGTGGACCTGGATCGTGTGGGTCGCGTTCCAGATGCTCGTGCTGCTGATCTACCCGACCTTCATCGCGCCGCTCTTCAACAAGTTCGAGCCGCTGAAGGACGACGCGCTGCGCGCACGCATCGAGTCGCTGATGAAGCGCTGCGGCTTCGCGGCGAAGGGCCTGTTCGTCATGGACGGCAGCCGCCGCTCGGCGCACGGCAACGCGTACTTCACGGGCTTCGGCGCATCCAAGCGGATCGTGTTCTTCGATACGCTGCTCGCGCGCCTGTCCGGCCAGGAGATCGAAGCCGTGCTCGCGCACGAGCTCGGCCACTTCAAGCGCCGCCACGTGATGAAGCGGATGCTCGTGTCGTTCGTGCTGAGCCTCGTGCTGCTCGCGCTGCTCGGCTGGCTCGCCCAACGTACGTGGTTCTATACGGGGCTCGGCGTCACGCCGTCGCTCGACACCAGCAACGCGGGCGCCGCGCTCATCCTGTTCTTCCTCGCGATTCCGGTATTCCTGTTCTTCGCGACACCGTTCAGCAGCCTCACGTCGCGCAAGCACGAATTCGAGGCCGACGCGTTCGCGGCCAGCCAGACCGACGCGCAGGATCTCGTCAGCGCGCTCGTGAAACTCTATGAAGACAACGCGTCGACACTGACGCCCGACCCCGTCTACACGGCCTTCTACTACTCGCATCCGCCTGCGTCGCAGCGGATCGACCGCCTGCTGCAGCACGCATGAGCCGGCCGACCTCCCGCAAGCCGGCCCCGCGCGCATCGGGCGCGCAACGGGCCGAAGGCCGCGTGATCGCGGCGCACGGCCGCCACTACATCGTCGCCCCCGACGACGGCGGCCCGATGCTGCAATGCTTCCCGCGCGGCAAGAAGAGCGACGTCGCGGTCGGCGACCGCGTCGCGTACGAACTCGCGTCGGCCGACCAGGGCGTGATCGTGGAGATCGGCGAACGGCGCAACCTGCTGTACCGCTCCGACCAGTTCAAGTCGAAGCTGTTCGCGGCCAACCTCGACCAACTGCTGATCGTGCTCGCCACCGAGCCCTATTTCAGCGAGGATCTGCTCGGCCGCGCGCTGATCGCCGCCGAAGCGAACGAGCTGAAGCCGCTCGTCGTGCTGAACAAGATCGACGTGGAGGCCGCGCTGCCGGTCGCGCGCGAACGCCTCGCGCCGTACCGCGCGCTCGGCTACGACGTGCTCGAGCTGTCGGTGAAAGGCGCGCCGGACGACGCGCGCGCGCAACTGATGCCGCACCTCGCCGGCCATTCGACGATCCTGCTCGGCCAGTCCGGGATGGGCAAGTCGACGCTCGTGAACCTGCTCGTGCCCGACGCCGAAGCCGCGACCCGCGAGATCTCGGCCGCGCTCAACAGCGGCCGTCACACGACGACGTTCACGCGCCTGTACCCGCTGGAAGGCGGCGGTGCGCTGATCGATTCGCCGGGCTTCCAGGAATTCGGCCTCTACCACCTGACCGAAGGCCGCCTCGAGCGCGCGTTCCCGGAATTCCGGCCGCTGCTCGCGGACTGCCGTTTCTATAATTGTCATCATCTGCACGAGCCCGGCTGCGCGATCCTCGAAGCCGTCGCCGACGGCCGCATCGCGCCGTCCCGGCACGCGCTGTACGCGCAGCTCGTGCACGAGGCGAGCCAGATCGTCCGCTGATCGCGCGACGTGTGCGACGGCCGGCCGGCGCCAGACGGGCCGGCCTTCATCGACAGGAGCGGCGATGCGTTTCAAGGCACCCGACCTCGCGACCGCGCAGCATTGGGCCAACGTGCTCCAGGTGGCCGGCATCGGTTGCGAGTTGCACAACTGCTACGCGACCGGCGCGCTCGGTGGCCTGCCCGCCGACGCGTGCACGCCCGAACTGTGGCTCGACGACGAACGCGACGACGCGCTCGCCCGCCGGCTCCTCGATGCCGCATCGCACGGCCCGTCTGCCGGCGCCGCACCCTGGCGCTGCCGGCAGTGCGGCGAAGCGCTCGAAGCGCAATTCACCGCGTGCTGGCAATGCGGCGCCGTGCGCGACCCGCTCGACGACTGAACGCATTGCGCCGACGCACAGCGAAAAGGCCGGCATCAAGCCGGCCTGTTCATTTCGTCGGGCGCCGGGCTAGCGCGTCACGATACCCAGACCGCCAGCGTCAGCATCAGCAACAGGATCATCCACAGGATCACCGCGCGCCACACGAGGCCGACCGCCGACTGCAGCGTGCGCGGCGTGCAATCGTCACCGACCGTCAACGGACCGCTGTCGCCGACCGCCAGCGCATCGAGGCTCGACGGCTCCGCGAGCGGCCCGGCAAGACGCGCGCCGAGCGCCCCGCTGCCGGCGGCCAGCAGCACGCCGTCGTTCGGGTCGGGCCACTGGCGCGTATGGTTGCGCCACGCGTAGATCGCATCCTCGAAATTGCCGACGATCGCGAAGCCGAGCGCCGTCAGCCGGGACGGAATCCAGTCGATCACGAAGAACGCGCGCTGCGCGAACGTCGAGAAGGCAGCGGTGCGGTCGTCGCCCGGCATCGACCAGCTGCGCGCGAGGTATTCGGAAATCCGGTACAGCACGGCGCCCGCCGGGCCGAGCGGCAGCACGTACCAGAAGAACACGCCGAAGACGTGGCGATGCGACGCGATGACCGCGTGGATCAGCGTATGACGGACGATTTCGCCGACCGGCATGTCGACCGTGTCGATACCCGTCCACTCGTGCAGGATTTCGCGCGCGCGCGGCACGTCGTCGTTGTTGAGCGCGAGATGGATATCGGTGAAGTAGTGGCTGAACTGGCGGAAGCCGAGCGTGAAATACACGACGACGACGTTCCACAGAAACGCGAGCACGAAGCTCACCTTGTACAGCAGGAAATAGATCAGCGCGACGATCAGTACCCACGGCAGCACGACCGCGAGCCATGCAAGGATTCCGTGCTTCTGCTTGCCGGCGTCGAGGCCATGCGCGACGGTTTCCGCATGAAACTGGAACAGCGCGAACACCGGATTGCTCGGCGACAACGCGCGGACCTGTTCGATGATGAGGGCGAGGAGAACCGAAAAGAAAGTCATGCGTGGCGCCGTCTTCGGAGTTATGTCATTTTTTGCATAACGATAGCACAGCGTCAGCCGCGCATGGCTGCACGGCGCGCTCGCCAGGCAGCCGGCGGCGCGCGCCGGCCGGCGCGCCCGCCTAGCCGGCAGCCAAGAAGCGATACAGATTGCGAAACATGGCGGCAGTTGCGCCCCAAATGAAGTAATGCCCGTCCGGTTTCTCATTCGGATAGGGCATGGCAAAAAAACGACGCTCGCCGCCTTCCCACCGGAACACACGCACCTGATGGTTCGCGGGATTCATCACGAACGCGAGCGGCACCTCGAAAATCTCGGCGACTTCGAACGTGTCGGCTTGCACGGTGAACGGCGGATGCACGAGGCCGACCACCGGCGTCACGCAGAAACCCGTGCCGGTCAGGTAGTCGGGCAGCGCACCGAGAATCTCGACGCGTTCGGCGGCCAGCCCGATCTCCTCCTTCGCCTCGCGCAACGCGGTGGCGGTCGCGTCGCGATCGAACGGCTCGCGACGACCGCCGGGAAAGCTGATCTGTCCGGCGTGGTCGTTCAGGTGATCGGCGCGCTGCGTCAGCAATACGGTGAGGCCCGATTCGCGGACGACGAGCGGCACGAGGACGGCCGCGCTACGCGGATCGACGCCTTCCTGCAGCCTCGCTTCGCCAGGCTCGACGCTCCATTCGAGCGTGCGCGCGAACCGTTCGCGCAGGCCGGACGGCGTCATCAGCCGGGAATCGATGACCGGCAGGCCGGCGCCTGTGCCTTCGACCGGCAATACTTCGGGATCGATGATGGGGCGGCGATTCAATGGGGCTCTCGGGTTCGTGTCGTATCGAGCATATTGTCGCGCCAGAATGAAAAAAGCACCCGGTTGGGTGCTTTTTCCTTACAGCCCTTACTCTTGGGAAGCTGCTGCGGCGCGATCCTTCGACACCAGCTTTTCCTTGATACGAGCCGACTTGCCCGAACGCTCGCGCAGGTAGTACAGCTTCGCACGACGCACATCACCGCGACGCTTCACGACGATGCTTGCCAGCAGCGGCGAGTACGTCTGGAACGTACGCTCGACGCCTTCGCCCGACGAGATCTTGCGGACGATGAAGTTCGAGTTCAGACCACGATTGCGAATCGCGATCACGACGCCTTCGTAAGCCTGAACGCGCTTGCGGTTACCTTCAACCACGTTCACGTTCACGATCACCGTGTCGCCCGGGGCGAAATCGGGGATCGTCTTGCCGGCGAGCGCGCGCTCGATTTCTTCCTGCTCAAGTTTTGCGATCAGATTCATTACTGACTCCTTATGCCATCGTGTCGGCGTTCAACCCGCCTGCTTCCAGGCTTGGTCCCGATAGAGGATGGATTCACATCAGGCGCCGCACACGCATGTACGGCACCGCCAATTCCCGCTCGCGCAGCCGCCTCAGGAGGCGTCCTTCGCTTCGCGTGCGAGGTTCGCGAGCCACGCCTCGTCGGCGCGGCTCAACAACTTCTCGCGGCGCGCCCGGACGATCAGGTCCGGCCGCTTCCGCAACGTATTCCTCAATGCTTCCTGACGCCGCCACCGCTCGATCTCGGCATGATGCCCGCCGAGCAGCACGTCCGGCACGCGCACGCCGGCGTATTCCTCGGGGCGCGTGTAGTGCGGGCAATCGAGCAGGCCGTCGGCGAAGCTGTCCTGCACGGCCGACAGCGAATCGTTCAGCACGCCGGGCAGCAACCGCACGACCGCATCCATCATCGCCATCGCCGGCAGTTCGCCGCCCGACAGCACGAAATCGCCGAGGCTGATTTCCTCGTCGACGCAACGGTCGAGCAAGCGCTGATCGATCGCTTCGTAGCGACCGCACAGCACGACGACGCCGGGTTCCTGCGCCATCCGCACCGCACGATCATGCGTGAGCGGCGCGCCTTGCGGCGACATCATCACGACGCGCGTGCTCGCGATGCCCTGCTCCGCCTGCGCCGCTTTCGCGGCGTCGATCGCGGCTTCGAGCGGCCTGGCCAGCATCACCATGCCCGGACCGCCGCCGTACGGACGATCGTCGACCGTGCGGTAGTTGTCCGTCGTGAAATCACGCGGGTTCCAGGTGCGCAGCCCGAAGCGCCCCTGCTTGACGGCCCGGCTGGTGATTCCCCAGTCGGTCAGTGCGCGGAACATCTCGGGAAAGAGCGTGATGACGTCGAACTGCACCGCGCTCTCGGTAACCTGGTTCATTTCAGTAATCGGCTTCCCAGTCGACGACGATGCGACGCGCCGCCTGATCCACCGTTTTGACGTAGACGCCGACGAACGGAATCAACCGCTCGTCGGTGGTCGGCTGACCGTCTTTGCCGGTTGCCGGATACTCGACGCGCATGATCGAATGCACGCCGTTGTCGATCATCCCGCTCACCTTCCCGAGCGCCACCGATTGCTCGTTGACGACATCGAGACCGATCAGGTCGACCCAATAGAATTCGTCCGCGGCCAGTGCCGGGAAATCTTCCCGGCGCACGAACACGCGAAAGCCGCGCATGGACAGCGCAGCATCGCGGTCGCCGACACCCGCGGGTTGCGCAACGACAGTGTCGCTGTGCGTCTTCGACTGCATGATGCGGACGGAAAGCCGCTCCGCACCGCGTTCCAGCCACCAGCGACGCGCGCTGAGCAGCGCGTCGCCACCGCGACCGGCATCGGCATGCGTCGCCACCTTGACCCAGCCCTTCAGGCCGTAGGCGTCGACCACCGCCCCGACCTCGACGGCATCGTCGGGCCAGGCTTGCGTCGCTTCGGGGCCGCCCTGTTCGGCAGCCTGACCGGCGTTCGCGCCCGTGTCGCGCTCGACCGGCTTGCGGACGAATGCGCCGAATGACGCACGCCCGCGCCTTGCATTACCGGAATCGTGACCCGCCATCAATGCACCTCACAGCCGGCACGACCGGCACACCGCGCCATGTCAGGCAGCCGGTTGCGCCTTTTGCGCTTCCTTCACGAGACGCTGGACGGTCGGCGACAGTTGCGCGCCAACACCTTGCCAGTACGTCAGGCGATCCTGAGCGATACGCAGCGATTCGCCCTTCGTGGCGACCGGGTTGTAGAAGCCGACGCGCTCGATGAAGCGGCCGTCACGACGGTTGCGCGAATCGGTAGCAACGATGTTGTAGAACGGGCGCTTCTTCGAGCCGCCACGAGCCAGACGGATGATAACCATATGATGTCCTTCGGGAAAACCGGGTTCGAAACTACTGAAACACGCGATTATAGCCGGAAACCAGAGGTACAACAAACACTTACGCGTAAAAATCCGCGGACGGCCCGTCGACCGGGTCTACAATCGTCGTGTCCAGGATGCGCTCGACCATCATGCCGCCCCTTCGCGCCACCCCGATGCGCCGCGTGCAGCGCCAGTTGGCGGCGCTGCTTGCCGGCCTTGCCTGCGTCGCGTCCGCAGCGGCGTTTGCCGCGCCGCTGCCGGTGAACGAACTCGTCGTGCCGCCCGGATTCCATGTGAGCGTGCTGACCGACGCCGTACCGGCCGCGCGTGAAATGGCGTGGTCGCCGCGCGGCATCCTGTATGTCGGCACGCGAGACGGCCGCGTCCACGCGTTCGCAATGCACGAGGGCCGGATCAGCGCACACTACGTCATCGCGTCCGGGCTCGACATGCCCGTCGGCGTCGCCTATCGCGATGGCGCCCTCTATATATCCGCCGTCTCGCGCATCCTGCGCCTCGACCATATCGACGACCGGCTCGCCAGACCGCCCGCGCCCGTCGTCGTGACCGATGCGCTGCCGACCGACCACCATCACGGTTGGAAATTCATCGCGTTCGGCCCCGACGGCAAGCTGTACGTGCCGGTCGGCGCGCCGTGCAACGCGTGCCTCGCCGATCGCGGCCGCTACGCGATCATCGCGCGGATGAACGCCGACGGCAGCGGGCGTGAAGTGATCGCTCGCGGCATACGCAATACGGTCGGCTTTGCATGGCACCCTGACTCGGGCGAGCTGTGGTTCACCGACAACGGGCGCGACATGATGGGCGACGACGTACCCGACGACAAGCTGAACCGTGCGCCGCGCACCGGCCTCGACTTCGGCTTTCCATACTGCCACGGCGGCGATACGCCCGACCCCGAATTCGGCGGCGCCGACGTCTGTCGTCATTACGTGCCGCCCGTCCTGAAACTCGGCGCGCACGTCGCGGCGCTCGGGATGCGCTTCTATACCGGGACGATGTTTCCGGCGCCCTATCGCAACAATGTCTTCATTGCCGAACACGGCTCGTGGAATCGCAGCACGAAGGTCGGCTACCGCGTGATGCGCGTGAT
Organism: Burkholderia sp. ABCPW 11; assembly: GCF_001523445.1. Taxonomy (NCBI): domain Bacteria; kingdom Pseudomonadati; phylum Pseudomonadota; class Betaproteobacteria; order Burkholderiales; family Burkholderiaceae; genus Burkholderia; species Burkholderia sp. ABCPW 11. Next base: position 114,206 of record NZ_LOVM01000037.1, read on the forward strand.
CGCATCGGCGGACGGCAGCCACGCCCGCCAGATACCGTTCATCACGGGCTGGCTGCGACCCGACGGCACCGTATGGGGACGCCCGGCCGATGTATTGCCGCTACCGGACGGCTCGCTGCTCGTCAGCGACGATTACGCGGGCGCGATCTACCGCGTGACCTATGCGGCACCTTGACGCAGGCGAGGCGTGACCGGGCCCGACCGGGCATCGTAGAATGCGTGCCGGGCCGCGCGCCCGCGCCGGCCTGCCGACCCCGCCCATGCCAACGACAATACGCCGCCATCCATGTCCAGCAGCACCGCATCGCCCCGCCGCTTCCGCTCCAAGACGCTCACCGCCGCCCTCGCGTTCCTGTTCGGCTCGCTCGGCGCGCACCGCTTCTATCTGTACGGCTTTCGCGATGTGTACGGCTGGGCCCATCTGCTCGCGACGATCGTCGGCATCCCGGGCTTCCTCCTGCTCGCCGCAACCCAGCGCAGCGCCGGCCTCGGCTGGTGGCTCGCGGTACCCGGCGCAATCTCGCTGCTGGCGGCGTTTCTTGCCGCACTCGTCTACGGGCTGCGCCCCGACGAAAAATGGGATGCGCAATTCAACGCGGACACCGGCAAGCACAGCCGGTCGGGCTGGACCGTGATCTTCGTCGTGATCTTCTCGCTGCTGATCGGCGCGTTCCTGTTGATGACCGCACTCGCGCTGTCGTTCCAGACGTACTTCGAATCGCAGGTCGAAGCAGCCAAGCAGATTTCGCAGTAAGCACGACCCATACGGTCGATACGACACACCGGCGACTGCATGGCTCGCCGGTCAGAACAGGTTCAACTGCATGTCGTCGCGCGGCTTCGCGCCGGCTGCACGCACCGCGACACGCGGTGCCGGCACCCCGGCGGCAGGCGCACCGCTGAACCGCGACAGATCGAGGATACCGTTCGTGCGTTCGTTCAACCCGAGCCGCTTGACGGCCTGGCGGAAGCGCTGCCGCAACAGGTCGGCCCAGATTCCCTCGCCCTTCATCCGTTTCGAGAAATCCGAGTCGTAATCCTTGCCGCCGCGCATGTCGCGCACGCGGTTCATCACGCGCTCCGCACGATCGGGAAAATGCGCGGCAAGCCATTGCTTGAACAACGGCGCGACCTCCCACGGCAACCTCAGGATGATGTAGCTCGCATGCGTCGCGCCGGCTTCCGCACAGGCCTCCAGCACGCGCTCCATGTCGGGCTCGGTCACGAACGGTATCACCGGTGCAATGCTCACGCCGACCGGCACGCCCGCATCTCGCAGCGCGCGAATCGTGCGCAGCCGCCGCGCCGGCGTGGCTGCACGCGGCTCCAGCGTGCGCGCTAGCTCGGCATCGAGCGTCGTGATCGTGACCGCCGCCATCACCTGCCCGCGTTCGGCCATCGGCGCGAGCAGGTCGAGATCGCGCTCGATCAGCGACGATTTCGTGATCGCCGCGAACGGCAGCCCGCGATCGTGCATCACCTGGATCACGCTGCGCGTAATGCGCAGGTCGCGCTCGACCGGCTGGTATGCGTCGGTGTTGACGCCGAGCGCGATCGGCTCCGGCACGTAGCGCTTGCGCGAAATCTCGCGCTCGAGCAGGTCGGCCGCGTTCACCTTCGCGTAGATGCGGCTTTCGAAATCGAGCCCCGGCGACAGCCCGAGGTAGCTGTGCGTCGGCCGCGCGAAGCAGTAGATACAACCGTGCTCGCAGCCGCGATACGGATTGAGCGACACGCTGAACGGAATATCGGGCGACTGATTGTGCGTCAGGATGCTCTTCGCCCGCTCCTCGAATACCTGCGTGCGCAGCGGCGCGGGGAAATCGGCATCGTCGGACTCGTGCGTCCAGCCGTCGTCCACCGCTTCGCGCTGCGCGATTTCGTACCGCCCCTGCAAGTTGTCGACCGCACCGCGCCCCTTGCGGGGCACGGGCGGCGCTACCGGAAATTCGTTGTCGGACCGATCGTCCATGTGCCCACCCATTCGCCTGCGCCCAATACTGTACATTTATACAGTATTGGGCGCAGCATGCCAAGGGCGGGATAAAGGGCCCGACAAACGGGCCGCCGGTACGTCACTCGCCGACGGCGATCGTCAGCGTTTCCTTGATTTCTTCCATCACGACGTAGCTCTTCGACTGCACGGCACCGGGCAACTGCAGCAGGATGTCGCCGAGGAGCTTCCGGTAGTCGGCCATCTCGCCGATCCGCGCCTTGATCAGGTAGTCGAAATCGCCGGAAACGAGATGGCATTCGAGCACCTCGTCGATCTTCATCACTTCCCGGCGGAATTGCTCGAACATGTTGCCGCCCTTGTGGCCGAGCGTGATCTCGACGAACACCAGCAGCGCGGCGCCCAGCTGGCCCGGGTCGACCCGCGCGTGATAACCGGTGATCACGCCGTCGCGCTCCATGCGCCGCACGCGCTCGATGCACGGCGTGACGGTCAGTCCGACCTGTTCCGCGAGATCTTTCATCGCCATCCGGCCGTCGTCCTGGAGCAGTTTCAGAATGCGCCGGTCGAGCTTGTCGAGCGAGCGTACGGGCTGACGTTGCGTTCTCATTTGTTTATGCTGAAAACCGAAAAAATACGATAACAAAAACTGCACATTCGACAATACCATAGCTCGAAAAACTAGATCAGCTAGAGGTTACACGGAGCCGCAGGTGCGCCCGGCCTCAATCTGGTCCCTTCCATCTGGAGCAGCTATGCGAGTCGTCATTCTGGGCAGCGGTGTAGTGGGCGTGGCAAGCGCGTATTACCTTGCGCGCGCCGGCCATGAAGTCACTGTGATCGACCGGGAAGCCGGCCCGGCGCTGGAGACGAGCTTCGCGAACGCAGGCCAGATCTCGCCCGGCTATGCCGCGCCGTGGGCCGCACCCGGCGTGCCGCTGAAGGCCGTCAAGTGGATGTTCGAAAAGCACGCGCCGCTCGCGATCCGCCTCGACGGCACGCGCTTCCAGCTCCAGTGGATGTATCAGATGCTGCGCAACTGCACGGCCGAGCGCTATGCGGTCAACAAGGGGCGCATGGTCCGTCTCGCCGAATACAGCCGCGACTGCCTGCAGGCGCTGCGTGCCGACACCGGCATTCAGTACGAAGGCCGCACGGGCGGCACGCTGCAACTGTTCCGCACGCAGCAGCAACTCGACGGCGCGGCGAAGGACATCGCCGTGCTGCAGGAAGCGAACGTGCCGTTCGAACTGCTGTCGCCGGCCGAACTGAAAAAAGCCGAACCGGCGCTCGCCGCCGTCTCGCACAAGCTGACGGGCGGCCTGCGCCTGCCGGGCGACGAAACAGGCGATTGCCAGCTGTTCACGACGCGCCTCGCCGCCCTCGCCGAATCGCTCGGCGTCAAGTTCCGCTACAACACGCCGATCGATGCGCTCGCGATCGCGGGCGGCAAGATCGCCGGCGTGCAGTGCGGCAGCGAGACGGTGCGTGCCGACGCGTACGTCGTCGCGCTCGGCTCGTATTCGACCCGCTTCATCTCGAACCTGATGAAGATTCCCGTCTATCCGCTCAAGGGCTATTCGATCACCGCGCCGATCGTCAACGAAGCCGCCGCGCCCGTGTCAACCGTGCTCGACGAGACCTACAAGATCGCGATCACGCGCTTCGACCAGCGCATCCGCGTCGGCGGCATGGCGGAAATCGTCGGCTTCGACAAGACGCTGCGCGCGGCGCGCCGCGAAACGCTCGAGATGTGCGTGAACGACCTGTTCCCGGGCGGCGGCGATACGTCGAAGGCCACGTTCTGGACAGGCCTGCGCCCGATGACACCGGACGGCACGCCGATCGTCGGCCGCACGCCGGTGTCGAACCTGTTCCTGAACACCGGCCACGGCACGCTCGGCTGGACGATGTCGTGCGGCTCGGGCCAACTGCTCGCGGACCTGATCTCGGGCAAGATGCCCGCGATCCAGGCCGACGATCTGTCGGTGCATCGTTATCTGAAGGACGTGCCCAGCCAGACGCGCCCGGCATACGCGTAAATCGGAACGGCCCGCGATGCGGGCCCGTTGCATCAGCGAAAAAGGCGCCCGAGGGCGCCTTTTTCGCTTCGGCGGCTGCGATGTGCAGCGACCGCGAATGTCGATTCGGCACGAGGCTTCAGTCAACGTGCGCATGCTGCCGTCGCACGGCGATCGAATCGACGCTACCAGTCGTGCGTGCGCGACGATACGTTCGGCACGGCACGGTACGATCCGGAATCTTCCTGACGAGCGACGCTCGCGCCTCTTCGCTTCGGCGAAAAAGCGTCAACCTATTTCACGACGGGACAGACACAACAAAAAAGGGGCGCTCGTCGCGCCCCTCTTCTCGTGTGCTTTACCGCTGAAGCGTCACGCCGCGTCAGCCGAGCTCGGTCACGAGCTCCGGCACGAGCGAGAACAGATCGCCGACGAGGCCATAGTCGGCCACGCTGAAGATCGGTGCTTCCGGATCCTTGTTGATCGCGACGATCACCTTCGAATCCTTCATGCCGGCCAGATGCTGGATCGCGCCCGAGATGCCGACCGCGATGTACAGCTGCGGCGCGACGATCTTGCCGGTCTGGCCGACCTGGTAGTCGTTCGGCACATAGCCGGCGTCGACTGCCGCGCGCGATGCGCCGAGTGCCGCTTGGAGCTTGTCCGCCAGCGGCTCCAGCACCTTCGTGTAGTTCTCGCCGCTGCCCAGGCCGCGGCCGCCGGACACGATGATGCTCGCGCTGGTCAGTTCCGGACGGTCCAGCTTCGTCACTTCACGGCTGACGAATTGCGACTTGCCGGCGTCGGCTGCCGCTTCGATCTTCTCGACCGCTGCGCTGCCGCCTTCCGCCGCCACCGGATCGAAGCCTGTCGCACGCACCGTGATGACCTTGATCGGGTCGCTCGACTGCACCGTCGCAATCGCATTGCCCGCGTAGATCGGGCGCTCGAACGTGTCGGCCGAATCGACCGCCGTGATGTCCGAGATCTGCGCAACGTCCAGCTTCGCGGCGATACGCGGCGCGATGTTCTTGCCGTAGGCCGTCGCCGGCGCGAGGATGTGCGAGTAGTCCTTTGCAATGTTCAGCGCGGTCGCTTCGACGTTTTCCGCGAGGCCTGCTTCGAGCTGCGGCGCGTCGGCCAGCAGCACCGTCGACACACCTGCGATCTTCGCGGCCGCGTCGGCAGCCGCTTGTGCATTGTGGCCCGCGACCAGCACGTGGATGTCGCCGCCGATCTTCGCAGCAGCCGCCACCGTGTTCAGCGTCGCGGCCTTGATCGACGCGTTGTCGTGTTCTGCAATCACCAGAATCGTCATTTCTTTCCGCTCCCTCTTACAGCACCTTGGCTTCGGTCTTCAGCTTCTCGACCAGCGTCTTCACGTCCGGCACCTTCACGCCGGCTGCGCGCTTCGGCGGCTCGGCCACCTTCAGCGTCTTCAGACGCGGCGTGACGTCAACGCCCAGGTCTTCCGGCTTCACCGTTTCGAGCGGCTTCTTCTTCGCCTTCATGATGTTCGGCAGCGTCACGTAGCGCGGCTCGTTCAGGCGCAGGTCGGTCGTCACGACTGCCGGCAGCGTCAGCGACAGCGTTTCCGCGCCGCCGTCGACTTCACGTGCCACGGTTGCCTTGCCGTCGGCGATCGTCACCTTCGACGCGAACGTCGCCTGCGGCAGGCCGGCCAGCGCAGCGAGCATCTGGCCGGTCTGGTTCGAATCGTCGTCGATCGCCTGCTTGCCGAGGATCACGAGCTGCGGCTGTTCCTTGTCGACCAGCGCCTTGAGGATCTTCGCGACGGCCAGCGGCTCGACGCTGTCGTTCGACTCGACGAGGATCGCGCGATCCGCGCCGATCGCCAGCGCCGTGCGCAGCGTTTCCTGCGCTTGCGCGACGCCCACCGACACCGCGATCACTTCGGTCGCCACGCCCGCTTCCTTCAGGCGCACGGCTTCTTCAACGGCGATTTCGTCGAACGGGTTCATCGACATCTTCACGTTCGCGATGTCGACACCCGTGTTGTCCGACTTCACGCGGACCTTCACGTTGTAGTCGACCACTCTTTTCACTGGCACCAGGATTTTCATGCACACGCTCCAAAGTTACGAATACGACCAGAGGCCATTTTATAGCGCGACCTCATGACTGCGCGGCCAGGCGGCCCCAACCATCATGGTTGTCGAGGATACCGCTTCTTGGCGACGCGCCAATGATAGCGAACGGTCGTTCTATTTTAAAAGAGAAAAAACCCGGACGCAAAGCCCGGGTTTTCGATCATCGACTCTAATCCCGCCGGGCGTCCGCGCTCCACCGTTACCAGGCAGCAACGACCGCGCCGCCGAACTTGCCTTCGATGAACTGCTTCACGTCGGCCGAGTGATACGCCGCAATCAGCTTGGCGACCCACGGCTTGTTCCGGTCCGCCTCGCGGATCGCAAGGATGTTCGCGTACGGGCCGTTGGGGCCCTCGATCGCGATCGCGTCCTGCTTCGGTTTCAACCCCGCTTCCATCGCGTAGTTGGTATTGATCGCGGCCGCGTCGACGTCGCCGAGCGAGCGCGGGATCTGCGCCGCATCGAGCTCGACGATTTTCAGCTTGCGCGGATTGTCGACGATATCGAGCGGCGTCGCCTTCAGCCCAGCATCCACGCGCAGCTTCAACAGCCCCTGCTTCTGCAGCAACAGCAGCGCGCGGCCGCCGTTGGTCGGATCGTTCGGAACCGCGACGCGCGCACCCGGCTTCAGTTCGGCCAGCGACTTCACGCGCTTCGAATAGATGCCCATCGGGAACGTGACGGTGTCCGCGACCTTGAGCAGCTTGTAGCCGCGATCCTTCACCTGCGCCTGCAGATACGGATCGTGCTGGTAGCTGTTCGCGTCGAGGTCGCCCGACGCGAGCGCCGCGTTCGGCTGCACGTAATCGGAGAATTCGACGATGCGGATCTCCAGGCCGTCCTTCGCCGCGACCTTCTTCACCACTTCCATGATCTGCGCGTGCGGACCGCCCGTCACCCCCACCTTGATGGTTTCCGCCTGCGCATGCGCGCCCGCGAACAGCGCGGCCGCGCCCAGCGCCGCCGCAAACTTCAGCATGAAGCGTCGTTGCATCGTGTCTTTCCTATCGGATCGGTTTGGTCTTATTTGTGGCTCAGCCGGCGCACCAGCCAGTCGCCGAACGATTGCACGATCTGCACGAACACGATCAAGATCGCGACGACCGTCCACATCACTTCCGGCAGATAGCGCTGGTACCCGTAGCGGATCCCGAGATCGCCGAGCCCGCCGCCGCCGATCGCACCCGCCATCGCCGAATAGCCGACGAGCGACACGAACGTGATCGTCAGGCCCGCGACGACGCCCGGCAGCGATTCGGGCAACAGCACCTTGAATACGATCTGCGACGTGGTCGCGCCCATCGACTGCGCGGCCTCGATCAGCCCGCGATCGACCTCGCGCAGCGCCGTTTCGACGAGACGCGCGATGAACGGCGCGGCTGCGAGCGTCAGCGGCACGACCGCCGCGGCCGTGCCGATCGACGAACCGGTGACGAGCCGCGTAAACGGAATCACCGCGACCAGCAGGATGATGAACGGCGTCGAGCGGACCGCGTTCACGATGCCGCCGAGCACGCGATTCACCGCCAGGTTCTGCAACACGCCCTGGCGGTCGGTCAGGTAGAGCAGCACGCCGAGCGGCAGGCCGACGAGCGCGCCGACCGCCCCGGAGATGCCGACCATGATCAGCGTCTCCCAGAACGACTGCACGAACATATCGAACATCTCACTCAACATACGAAAGCTCCTCTACCACCACACCTTGCTCGCGCAGGAACGCGAGCGCCTGCCCGACCTTGCCCGGCTCGCCGCCGGCGAGCACCGCGAGCGAACCGAATGCCTGCCCCTGGATCTCGTCGATCTGGCCGTGCAGGATGTTGAAATCGAGTTCGTACCGGCGGATCGTCTCCGACAGGATCGGCTGGTCGACACCCGAGCCCGTGAACGCGAGCCGCAGCAGATGCCCGCTGCCCGTCTTCAGCCGCTCGGCCACGCGCGCCTTCAGCGCGGGCGGCAGTTCCTGCGCGATCACGTCGCCGATCAGCGCGCGCGTGACTTCGTGATGCGGTTGCAGGAACACGTCGATCACGCGGCCCTCTTCGACCACGCGCCCGGCATCGAGCACCGCCACGCGATCGCAGACCTGCTTGATCACTTCCATCTGGTGCGTGATCAGCACGATCGTCAGTCCGAGTTCGCGGTTGATGCGCTTGAGCAGCTCGAGGATCGAACGCGTGGTTTCGGGATCGAGCGCGGACGTCGCCTCGTCCGACAGCAGCACCTTCGGCTGGCTCGCCAGCGCGCGGGCGATGCCGACGCGCTGCTTCTGGCCGCCGCTGATCTGCGCCGGATAGCGATCCTTCTGCGCGGACAGCCCGACCAGGTCGAGCAGCGGCAACACGGCGGCCTCGATGTCGGCACGGCTCGCGCCGGCCAGTTCGAGCGGCAGCGCAACGTTGTCGAACACCGTGCGCGACGACAGCAGGTTGAAGTGCTGGAAGATCATGCCGATCTCGCGGCGCGCCTCGCGCAGCGCACTGGCCGACAGCAGCATCAAGTCACGCCCGCCGACGACGACATTGCCTTCGGTCGGCCGCGTGAGCAGGTTGATGGTGCGCACGAGCGTGCTCTTGCCGGCGCCGCTTCGGCCGATGATGCCGAACACCTCGCCTTGCGGGATCGTCAGGTTGACGTTGCGCAACGCTTCGACCCAACCGCCCGGGCCGGGGAAACGCTGCGAAAGATTGCGTAATTCGATCATGTAAACAAAACGGCGGCCGGCCGGCGAGTTGGCCCGCCAGTCGGCCGCCGATGCATCTGGAATAGCCGGCGATTTTACCGCAAACCCCTCATTCCCCTTAATAATCGATTTCGATCTTTTCATAACCGGACGAAATTAGAGGGGCGCCGCTTCGCCCCCATGGGAAGGTCGCGACTATGATCGGGAACGCACTTGCCAACGAACCGGAGACACGCCAGATGAGCGCCACCACCACGCCGGCCGCCGCACCCGCCGCCATCGCCGGATCGGCGCCTTCGGCGCCCGCGCCGCACATGGGCCGACTGCGTACCGCGGACGGGCTCGAACTGGCGTCGTACCGCTGGCCGGCCGGCGACGGCAGCGTGCCGCCGCGCGCGACGATCGCGCTCGTGCACGGCCTCGCCGAACACGCGGGCCGCTATGCCGCGCTCGCCGGCCGGCTGAACGCAGCCGGCATCGACGTGCTTGCGATCGATCTGCGCGGGCATGGCCAGTCGCCGGGCAAACGCGTGTGGGTCGAGCGTTTCGACGGCTACCTGAACGACGCGGATGCGCTGGTCGCCGAAGCCGCGCGCGGCGATGCGCCGCTGTTCCTGATGGGGCACAGCATGGGCGGCGCGATCGCGGCGCTCTACGCGATCGAACGTGCACCGGCTCGCGGCCACGCGCTGGCCGGCCTCGTGCTGTCGAGCCCGGCGCTTGCGCCGGGGCGCGACGTGCCGCGCTGGATGCTTGCGCTCAGCCGCCTCATCAGCCGTGCATGGCCTACTTTCCCCGCGATCAGGATCGATGCGGCCCTGCTGTCGCGCGATCCGGCCGTCGTCGCGGCCAATCGCGCCGACCCGCTCGTGCATCACGGCGCCGTGCCCGCCCGCACCGGCGCGGAAATCCTCGATGCGATGGCGCGCATCGAGAGCGGCCGCGGTGCGCTGCGCGTGCCGGTGCTCGTCTATCACGGCACGGAGGACAAGCTGACCGAACCCGACGGGAGCCGGGCGTTCGGCGCGCACGTCGGTTCGCCCGATCGTACGCTGACGCTGTACGAAGGCGGCTTCCACGAAACGATGAACGATCTCGAACGCGACCGCGTGATCGACGCGCTGATCGCGTGGATTCATGCGCGCGTGCCGGCGCGCTGAACGCGCCCGGCCCGGCCGGTCAATCGCGAATCAGATCCCGGCCAGCACGCGCAGGTGCGCGACGACGCTGCGCCCGAGCGCGGACAGGTTGTAGCCGCCCTCGAGGCAACTGACGATACGGCCCTGCGCATGTCGGCGCGCCACGTCGACGATCCGCGCGGTCAGCCATTCGAAGTCGGCTTCGACGAGCCCGAGGTTGCCGATATCGTCCTCGCGATGGGCATCGAAGCCGGCCGACACGAACAGCATCTGCGGCTTGAACGCGTCGAGGCGCGGCAGCCAGAACATGTCGACGGCTTCGCGGATCGCCATCCCGTTGCTGCGTGCGGGCATCGGCAGGTTGACCATGTTCGGCGCCTGATGATCGACGCCCGAGAACGGATACAGCGGATGCTGGAAGAAGCTGCACATCAGCACGCGCTCGTCGTTCGCGAACGCCGCCTCGGTGCCGTTGCCGTGATGCACGTCGAAATCGACGATCGCGACGCGCTCGATGCCGTGTACGTCGAGCGCGTGCCGCGCGGCGATCGCGACGTTGTTGAAGAAGCAGAAGCCCATCGCGCGCGCGGGCTCCGCATGGTGGCCGGGTGGACGGACGCCGCAGAACGCATTTGCATAGCGGCCTTCGATCACCGCGTCGGTCGCCGCGATCGCGGCGCCGGCCGCGCGCAGTGCCGCGCGCCACGTGTCGCGATTCATCAGCGTGTCGGGATCGATCTCGACGTAACCGTCGACCGGCGTCATGCTCCGGATGTAGTCGATGTGCGCCTGCGTATGCACCCGGCCCAGCGCGACCTCGCTCGCGAACGGTGCGGTTTCGTGCACGATCAGGTCGTCGATGCGGCTCGCAATCAATTGATCCTGGATCGCCGACAGGCGGGCCGGACATTCCGGATGCCATTCCCCCATCTCGTGCAGCATGCAGTCGGGGTGCGTATAGAAAGCGGTTGCCATAAGCTGTCATCCGCGGCGCACGGTGCGTCGCAGGTCTCCATCAATGATGTCCATCGTCTGCCGCGAATTCGCCGCTAACTTACCACAACGGGGGCCAGCTTCGGCCCGGCGCGCCGGATGCGTCGGGTATACTGCGCCGAACACAATCGCCCTGTCCGCCCGCTTCGACATGAATTCCAGCAAGCCTGCCGCCCTTCTTTCCGCGCTGTTCCGGGTTCGCGCTCCGCTCGTCGCCGCTGCCCTCGCCGCTGCCCTCGGCACCGCACCTGCCGCCGCGCAGACGCAGCCGGCGAAGCCCGCCGGCACGCTCGTCGCCCAAGCCCAACCGCAGCAGGAGACGCCGCAAGGCCAGACCTTCGAAGAGGAAATCGTTCCACAGCGTTACGCGAACAATGCGAAGGTCGACGCGTTCATCGACGAGATGGTGAGCCGCAACGGCTTCGATTCGGCAAGCCTGCATGCGCTGTTCTCGCGCATCAGCTACTCGGCGACGGCCGTCAAGCTCGTGAAGCCGGCCCCGTCGCCGACGGTCAAGAACTGGCGCGTCTATCGCTCGCGCTTCATCGAGCCGATCCGCATCAACGCGGGCGTGAAGTTCTGGAAAGCGAACCAGGCCACGCTGCAGCGCGCGTCCGAGCAGTTCGGCGTGCCGCCCGAGGTGATCGTCGGCATCATCGGCGTCGAGACCATCTATGGCCGCTACATGGGCAATTTCCGCGTGCTCGACGCGCTGACGACGCTCACGTTCGACTACCCGGACACGCCGAACCGCGACAGCCGCCAGGCCACGTTCCGCAAGAACCTCGAAGACTTCCTGGTCTGGACCCGCGACAACCAGCTCGACCCCACCACCGTGCTCGGCTCGTACACCGGCGCAATCGGGATTCCGCAGTTCCTGCCGAGCAGCATCCGCGAATATGCGGTCGACTTCGACGGCACGGGCCACGTCGATCTGCGCAGCAGTCCTGTCGATGCGATCGGCAGTGTCGCGAACTACCTGAAGCAGCACGGCTGGGAAACGGACCGTCCGGTGGTCTGGCAGATCACGCCCGATACAGGCAGCCTGGGCATCGCGCAGGCCGCCGCCGACGGCCAGCCCGAGCCGCACTGGGCGCTGTCGCAACTGCTGCGTGCGGGCATGACGTTGAACGAGCCGACGGTCAACATCACGACCGAAGCCGGCACGCCGGTCACCGTGGTCGACTTGCCGACGCCCGGGCGCGCGACCGAATACATGCTTGGCCTGAAGAACTTCTATGTGCTGACGCGCTACAACCGGAGTTTCTTCTACGCGCTCACCGTGTACCAGCTCGGCGAGGCAGTGAAAGCACAGATGGAAGCGAGCGGCGCGCTACAACCCGCCGCTGCCGCGACGCAGTCGCAGTAAGCACTGGCCGTCAAAGAAAAGCGCCGCAGAAGCGGCGCTTTTTTATCGATGCGCCGATCGCGCACCCCTCGCGCGCTCAGGCGGGAAACACGCCCGTGGACAGGTAGCGGTCGCCACGATCGCAGACGATGAACACGATCGTCGCATTCTCGACCTGGCGCGCAATGCGCAACGCGACTTCGCATGCGCCGCCCGACGAAATGCCCGCGAAGATACCTTCGACCGCCGCGAGCCGGCGCGTCATCGTTTCCGACGCAGCCTGACTCACGCTCTCGACGCGGTCGACGCGGCTGCGATCGAAAATGGTCGGCATGTACGCTTCCGGCCACTTGCGAATGCCCGGAATACGCGAGCCGTCTTCCGGCTGCGCGCCGACGATCTCGATCGCCGGATTCTGTTCCTTCAGGTAGCGCGACGTGCCCATGATCGTGCCCGTCGTGCCCATGGCCGACACGAAGTGCGTGATACGCCCCTCGGTATCTCGCCAGATCTCCGGCCCCGTTCCTTCGTAGTGCGCGACGGGATTGTCGGGGTTGCCAAACTGGTCGAGGATCACGCCCTTGCCTTCGCGCTGCATCTGTTCCGCGAGGTCGCGCGCCAGTTCCATCCCGCCCTTCACCGGCGTCAGGATGATTTCGGCGCCATACGCCGCCATGCTCTGGCGACGCTCGACCGACAGATCCTCCGGCATGATCAGCACCATCTTGTAGCCGCGGATCGCCGCGGCCATCGCGAGCGCGATGCCCGTGTTGCCGCTCGTCGCCTCGATCAGCGTATCGCCCGGCTTGATGCGCCCGCGCGCCTCGGCCTTGCCGATCATCGACAGCGCCGGGCGATCCTTCACGGAACCTGCCGGATTGTTGCCCTCGAGCTTCGCGAGCACCACGTTGTTGCGGGCGCGAATCTCGTCGTCCGGCAGGCGGACCAGTTGCACGAGCGGCGTATTGCCGATCGTGTCTTCGATAGTTTTGTAAGCCATGGATATACCGTGAGTACGAGGCCGATCAATCGATCGATTGTAAACCAGCACCAGCACGCGCGCCGGCAACCCCATTGCGACGATGGAATACGCGCGCCGCGCGGTGCGCGATCGCCGCGTACGCCGCCCCATGCAAAAAACCCGCGGCATGCCGCGGGAAGCCGTCGCAACGACGGCGGCTGAAGGAGCCCTTTGCGGATACGTGCGACCCGTTATTTCTGCGCGGTGCGAGCCGGTGCGGCGGCCGGTTTCGCTGCCGCCGGCTTGCCTGCGGCCGACGGCGCCGCGCCCGCCACCGCACCGATCGTCAACCCTTCCTGCTGAAGCCGCTCGACGGTATGCCCGCCCATGCCCTTCACGCGCGTGGCCAGATCGTCTGCATTCCTGAACGGGCCGCGTGCGCCGCGCTCGTCGAGAATCGCCTTCGCCCGCGCCGGACCGATCCCCTTGATACCGACGAGCGCATCCTCGTTCGCGGTGTTAACGTCGACGGCCGCCCAGGCCGACGCCACTGCGCCGAGCATGACCGCCGCGGCAAACCATTTCCTGATCATGTGCTGGATCTCCGAAGAAAAACGGCCGGCAGTTGCCGACCGTGAGACCCAGTCTATCGATGCAACGCGCCGGTTTAAACCTGGCCGGATAGCCAACGGACGTAGCGGTCGACGCCTTCCTGCACGGTCAGGAACGGTGCGTCGTAGCCGGCCGCGCGCAGTTTCGTCTGGTCGGCCTGCGTGAAGCACTGGTACTTGCCGCGCAGCGCATCGGGGAACGGCACGTATTCGATCAATCCCTGCTCGACCTGCTGCGCGAGCGTCAGCGGCGGCTGGTTGTCGAGTGCGCGCAGCGTGTTCACGACCGTCGACGCGATATCGTTGAACGGTTGCGCCCGGCCCGTGCCGAGATTGAAGATGCCCGACTTCTCCGGATGATCGAAGAAGAACAGGTTCACCTTGGTCACGTCCTCGACGGACACGAAATCGCGCGTCTGCTCGCCCGGCGCATAACCGTTGTACTCGCCGAACAACTTCACCTTGCCTTCCGCGCGGAACTGGTTGAAGTTGTGGAACGCGACCGACGCCATGCGTCCCTTGTGCGTCTCGCGCGGGCCGTACACGTTGAAATAGCGGAAGCCCGCGATCTGGCTCTTCGCGCTCGGTAGCACGCGACGGATCACCTGGTCGAACAGGAACTTCGAATAGCCGTATACGTTCAGCGGCGCCTCGACGTCGCGTTCCTCGACGAAACGCGTCGAGCCGCCGTAGATCGCGGCCGACGATGCATACAGGAACTGCGTGCCCTGCGCGAGGCAGGTATCGAGCACCGCGCGGCTGTAGCGGAAGTTGTTGTCCATCATGTAGCGGCCGTCGGTTTCCATCGTGTCCGAACAGGCACCTTCATGAAATACCGCGCGTACCTTGCCGAAATCGCCGCGCGCGAAGCGTTCGACGAATTCGGTCTTGTCGAGATAGTCATCGATCTCGCAGTCGACGAGATTGCGGAACTTGTCCGCGCGCGTCAGGTTGTCGACCGCGATGATGCGCGTCTCGCCGCGCTCGTTGAGCGCCTTGACGATGTTCGCGCCGATGAAACCGGCTGCGCCGGTAACGATGAGGGTCATGATCGTCCTGCCTGAAAAGTGCGAGCCACTCGTGCAGCGCGCTCGTCGCGCCGCCGAATGCACTCAGTGAAACAGTTCGTCGTAGTCCACCGTGGCCGTGCCGAGCTTGCCGACCACGATGCCGGCCGCGCGATTCGCGAGCACCACGGCGTCGACGAGCGGCACACCGGCGCCGAGCATCGTCGCGACCGTCGCGATCACGGTGTCACCCGCGCCCGACACGTCGAACACTTCGCGTGCGAGCGCCGGCGCATGCAGTTCGCCGCCCGCGGAAAAGAGCGTCATGCCCTCTTCCGAGCGCGTGAGCAGCAACGCGTCGATGCCGAGCGCCGCACGCAAATTCGCGACGCGCGCGCGCAGGTCGTCTTCCGATTTCCACTGCCCGACCACCTCGCGCAGTTCCGCGCGATTCGGCGTGATCAGCGATGCGCCGCGATAGCGTTCCCAGTCGTCGCCCTTCGGGTCGACCAGAACCGCCTTGCCGGCCGCACGCGCCTTCTCGATCATCGTCGTGACGTGCGTCAGGCCGCCTTTCGCGTAATCCGACATCAGCACGACGTCGTGCTGCGGCAACAGCGCGTCGAAGCGCGCGAGCCCCGCGAGCAGCACCTCGTGCGTCGGCATCGCCTCGAAGTCGACGCGCAGCAACTGCTGCTGACGCGCGAGCACGCGCAGCTTGATCGTGGTCGGTAACGCCGGATCGCGCTCGAGATGCGGCGTCACGCCGCTGCCGGCGAGCAGCTCGACGATCCGCTCGCCGGGCTCGTCGCAACCGACGACGCACAGCAGCCCGGCCTGGCCGCCGAGCGTCACGGCATTGCGCGCAACGTTGGCCGCACCGCCGAGCCGCTCCTCCTGACGCTGCACGTGCACCACCGGCACCGGCGCTTCAGGCGAAATGCGATCGACGTTGCCGAACCAGTAACGGTCGAGCATCACGTCGCCGACGACGAGCACACGCGAGCGCGCGAGTTGCTCGCGCGGCACCGGAACGACTTCGCGAAGAGTATCCATCGTACGTTCAGCCACGGGAGAACGACAGGGGATCGACATACGGCCGGCCGATCGCGTAGTAATCGATGCCCAGTTCGGCCATCGCGTCCGGCTCGTACAGATTGCGCCCGTCGAAGATCACCGGCGCCTTCAGTTCGGCCTTCAGGCGCGTGAAATCGGGGCTGCGGAATTCCTTCCACTCGGTCACGATCACGAGTGCGTCCGCGCCCGTGACCGCGGCGTCCTGCGTGTCGACGAGATGCAGTCGCGCCAGCATGTGCGCATCGTCGCCGAAATCCAGCGCGAACACGCGCCGCGCTTCGTCGACGGCGACCGGATCGTAGGCGCGCACGGTCGCACCGCGTTCGAGCAGCGCGGCGATCAGGCGGCGGCTGGGCGCCTCGCGCATGTCGTCGGTGTTCGGCTTGAACGCCAGGCCCCAGACCGCGAATTCGCGCCCCGTCAGGTCGGCGCCGAAGCGCTGCTCGATCTTGCCGATCAGCACGTCCTTCTGAGCATGGTTGGCGGCCTCGACGGCCTCCAGGATGCGCAGCGGCTGGCCGTTCTCGCCGGCGGTGCGGATCAGCGCCTGCACGTCCTTCGGGAAGCACGAGCCGCCGTAGCCGACGCCCGCATACAGGAAGTGATAGCCGATGCGCGGATCGGAGCCGATCCCGCGGCGCACGGCCTCGATGTCGGCGCCGACCTTGTCGGCGAGATTCGACATCTCGTTCATGAACGAGATGCGCGTCGCAAGCATCGCGTTCGCCGCATACTTCGCGAATTCGGCCGAACGCACGTCCATGTAGATCGTGCGCTCGTGGTTGCGGTTGAACGGCGCGTAGAGCTTCTTCATCTTCTCGCGCGCGATCGTGCCGGTGTCGTCGTCGTCGACGCCGATGATGATCCGGTCCGGGCGCATGAAGTCCTCGACCGCGGCGCCTTCCTTCAGGAATTCCGGGTTCGACACGACCGAGAAGCGATGCGCGACGCTGCCCGCGAGCCCGCGTGCAGCCAATGCCTCGTCGACCACGCCGCGCACGCGCCGTGCGGTGCCGACCGGCACCGTCGACTTGTCGACGATCACCTTGAAGCCCGTCATGTGGCGGCCGATGTTGCGCGCGGCCTCGAGCACGTACTGCAGATCGGCCGAGCCGTCCTCGTCGGGCGGCGTGCCGACCGCGATGAACTGGATCTCGCCATGCGCGACGCTCGCCTCGATGTCGGTCGAGAAGCGCAGACGCCCCGCCGTGCGGTTGCGCGCGATGATGTCCAGCAACCCCGGCTCGTGAATCGGCATCCCGCCGTTGTTCAGGATATCGATCTTGCGCGGATCGACGTCGAGACAGAAGACGTCGTGACCGATCTCCGCGAGGCAGGCGCCCGTGACGAGGCCGACATAGCCGGTGCCGATGATGGTGATTTTCATAGATGTTCCGGTACTTCCCGGTAATTGACTAACTTGGCCGCCGGAGCGAGCCCGGCGGCAACCGCAGCGCGTTGGCTCCGCGGCCGGGATCAGCCCGGCATCGCAGGTTCGACGCGGCGCGGCGCATAGGTTTCCCAGCCGCTGCATCCGGGGCACTGCCAATAGAAGAGCCGTGCCCGGAAACCGCAATTCTGGCACGTATACCGTGGCAGATTTTTCGTGCGCTGCTTGATCAGCGCACGCATCATTTCAAGTTCCTTACGACGCGGTTCCTCGGCCGCCGCGATCTGCGCATCGAGCAGGTGCAGCATCCCCGATAGGTTCGGCGACTTTTCCATCTGCGTCCGCGCGAGCGTGTGCGCCGCATCCTGGCCACGCAACCCGGCGATATGCTGATAGGCGATGTCGAGCAGGTCGTTCGACGGATAACGATCGACGTACCCCATCAGCAACTCCGCGCCTTCGACGTTCTTGCCGAGCGCGACGTATGCCTTCATCAGCTTGTCGGCCACGAGCGGCAGATACGCCGGGTTCTGCGCTTCGACGCGCTTCCAATGCTCGATCGCGCCCGCGTGATCGCCCGCCGCTTCCGCCGCGTCGCCGGACAGGACCGTCGCACGCACGTTCTGCGGATTCACGGTCAACGCAAGGCGCAACTGTTCGGCCGCTGCGGCGGCATTCTTGCGCTGCAGCGCGTCCTGCGCGAGTTCGCAGTGAAACTGCGCAATTTCGATGCCGAGCGGCTTGTCGCTCATCGACTCGATGCGTTTCGCCGTATCGATCGACTTGTTCCAGTCCTTCTCGATCTCGTAGATCGTCAGCAGCGCCCGCTGCGCGCCGAGCGCGTAGTCGCCGTCCGCGAGCTTGTGGAACGCCTCTTCCGCGCGATCCAGCAAGCCGGCTTTCAGGAAATCCTGGCCCAGTTCGTACAGCGCGTGGTCGCGTTCGTTGACCGGCAGATCGGTGCGACTCAGCAGGTTCTGGTGCACGCGGATCGCGCGGTCGGTCTCGCCGCGACGGCGAAACAGGTTGCCGAGCGCGAAGTGCAGCTCGACCGTTTCGGGATCGAGCTTGGCAACCTCGATGAACGCATCGATCGCCTTGTCGGGTTGTTCGTTCAACAGAAAATTCAGGCCGCGAAAATACGAACGCGGCAGGTTGGCGCTCTCCGACAGGAGATTCTTCAGGTCATAGCGTGACGCCGCCCAACCGAGCGCGAACGCGACCGGAATCGCGAGCAACCACCAGAAATCCAGATCCATGCGAAATATCGAAGCAGAGACGAAAACCGCGCGATGATCGCGCGGCGTCCGTGTTAAATGACGGGCGGCATCGGCGGCTGGTCGATGACGGCAGGCGTTTCGCGCGCCGCACGCAGATCGCGCTTCAAACGCCCGTTCTCGAGACGCAGGCGGAAGATCGAAGGCAGCGCGGACAGCAGGCCGGCCAGCAGCCCCACGGCGAAGAATGCCAGGCCGATCAGGATCAGCGGCGCTTGCCATGCGTAGCCGGCAACGAAATTCAGCGTCGCGGTTTGCGTATTGGCCAGCGCAAGCACCAGCAGCAGGACGAACACCAATACCCGGATCAGCCAGACGATAAACTTCATGAAGCCCTCTCTTTGTTGAGGTTTGCCGCGGCGCGCGACTCCCCTTCGTCGCACCGAATCGACCCGTATTGTAAAGGAAGCGTTTCCGCGGCTGCGCACATCCTGTGTGCGGCGTTGCGCATCGGTGGCCGGAAATGAAAAAAGCGCCCGCAAGGGGCGCTTTTCTTTTCAGCCTTCGCCGGACAGGTTCCGGGCACACCGAACGACGTTCAACGCTCGTCGTCCGGATCGTCAGCCTTCAGCGGTTCACCGGCGCGACCGTCGACGCGTTCACGCAATTCCTTGCCAGGTTTGAAGTGCGGCACGAACTTCTCGGGCACCTGCACTTTCTCCCCCGACTTCGGGTTGCGTCCGACACGCGCCGGGCGACGATTGAGGCCAAAGCTGCCGAAACCCCGAATTTCAATGCGATGCCCTTTCGCCAGGGCGTCGGACATCGCATCGAGCATCGTTTTCACCGCGAAATCCGCATCCTTGAGGACAAGTTGCGGAAATCGCGATGCCAGCTGCGCGACCAACTCGGATTTGGTCATACTTCAGCAGACCTCGTAAGGCTTACTGGTTTTGGCCGTCGAGCTTCGCCTTCAGCAGCGCGCCGAGGTTGGTCGTACCGGTCGCAGCAGCGCTGGAGTCCGACTGCAGGCCGCGGATCGCCTCCTGTTGTTCGGCCGAATCCTTCGCCTTGATCGACAGGTTGATGCCGCGCGACTTGCGATCGATGTTGATCACCATCGCGTTGACCTTGTCGCCTTCCTTCAGCACGTTGCGTGCGTCTTCGACGCGATCCTGCGAGATTTCCGACGCACGCAGGTAGCCTTCGATGTCGCCCGTCAGCGTGACGACCGCACCCTTCGCATCGACCGTCTTCACGACGCCGTCGACGATCGAGCCCTTGTCGTTCATTGCAACGTAGTTGCTGAACGGGTCGCCTTCGAGCTGCTTGATGCCGAGCGAAATGCGCTCCTTCTCGACGTCGATACCGAGCACGATTGCTTCGACTTCGTCGCCCTTCTTGTACTTGCGAACGGCTTCTTCGCCGGCTTCGCTCCACGACAGATCCGACAGGTGGACCAGGCCGTCGATGCCGCCCGGCAGACCGATGAACACGCCGAAGTCGGTGATCGACTTGATTGCGCCCGTGATCTTGTCGCCCTTCTTGAAGTTGCGGCTGAAGTCATCCCACGGATTCGGCTTGCACTGCTTCATGCCGAGGCTGATACGACGACGGTCTTCGTCGATCTCGAGGACCATGACTTCGACTTCGTCGCCCAGCTGGACAACCTTCGACGGCGCAACGTTCTTGTTGGTCCAGTCCATTTCCGACACGTGGACGAGGCCTTCGATGCCCGATTCCACTTCGACGAATGCGCCGTAGTCGGTGATGTTCGTGACCTTGCCGAACAGGCGCGTGCCCGACGGGTAACGGCGCGAGATGCCTTCCCACGGATCGTCGCCCAGTTGCTTGATGCCCAGCGAGACGCGGTTCTTCTCTTGGTCGAACTTGAGGATCTTCGCGGTGACTTCCTGGCCAACCGACAGGACTTCGCTCGGGTGACGCACACGACGCCATGCGATGTCGGTGATGTGCAGCAGGCCGTCGATGCCGCCGAGGTCGACGAACGCGCCGTAATCGGTGATGTTCTTGACCACGCCGTTGACGATCGCGCCTTCCTTCAGCGTCTCGAGCAGCTTCGCGCGCTCTTCGCCTTGCGTTGCTTCGATCACTGCACGACGCGACAGCACGACGTTGTTACGCTTGCGATCGAGCTTGATCACGCGGAACTCTAGCGTCTTGCCTTCGTACGGGGTCGTGTCCTTGACCGGACGCGTGTCGACCAGCGAACCCGGCAGGAACGCGCGGATGCCGTTGACCATCACGGTCATGCCGCCCTTCACCTTGCCGGTGATCGTGCCGGTGACGAGCTCGTTGTTGTCGAGCGCCTTTTCCAGCGACAGCCACGATGCAAGGCGCTTCGCCTTGTCGCGCGACAGGATCGTGTCGCCGTAGCCGTTTTCGAGTGCGTCGATCGCGACGGACACGAAATCGCCCGACTGCACCTCAACCTCGCCCTGATCGTTCAGGAATTCCTCGATCGGAATGTAAGCCTCGGACTTCAGGCCTGCATTGACGACCACGAAGTTGTGGTCGACGCGCACGACTTCGGCGGAAATCACTTCGCCGGCGCGCATGTCTTGGCGGGTCAGCGACTCTTCGAACAGAGCCGCAAAGGATTCGGTATTCGGGGTGGAGGTTTGCAGGTCGGACATAAAAATCTGATTGTGCATGGCTCGCTGTGCCACGCCGGCCGGAATGGCAGGCTGAAAGGGCCAGATCGAAGACCACACGGGGTTAAGGGTTCGAAACACGCTCTGCACTTACGCGCGGAGCACCTACTGCCGCCCGCCTTCTCAGGCTGGCTGGCCGAGCGCCCGGTACCACTGCAGCACCTGATCGACGGCTTCATCGACCGAAAGTGCCGACGTATCGAGCAGCTTGGCATCTGCCGCAGGCTTCAGCGGCGCGGCTGCGCGATTGCTGTCGCGCGCGTCACGTTCACGAAGATCCCGGAGCAAGTCATCTATGCTAGCAGAAAAACCTTTTTGCATCAATTGCTTATGCCGTCTGGTCGCGCGCGCCTCGGCGCTGGCCGTCAGGAACACCTTCAGCACGGCGTCGGGGAAGATCACCGTGCCCATGTCGCGCCCGTCCGCCACGAGGCCCGGCGTCTTGCGAAACGCCCGCTGGCGCGCGACGAGCGCGGTGCGCACGGGGCCGTGCACGGCAATGGCCGACGCGCGGTTGCCGACCGCTTCGGCACGGATGTCGTTCGACACGTCGACGCCGTCAAGCTGCGCGCAGCCTTCACGGAACGTGATGTGCAGATCGTCGATCAGCTTCACCAGCGCGTCGACGTCTTCCGCGGCGATTCCGTAGCGCACGCTCGCGAGCGCCGCGAGCCGGTACAGCGCGCCGCTGTCGAGCAGGTGGAAGCCGAGGTGCGCGGCGACGAGCGCCGCGACGGTGCCCTTGCCGGAGGCGGTCGGGCCGTCGATCGTGATGACGGGAGTCGGGTGAAAGGGTCGGGTCGATTTCATCGGAACAGTCGAATCAGGCTTTGGCGAGCGCGGCGAAGCGGTCGAAATAGTCGGGGAACGTCTTGCCGACGCACTTCGGATCGTTGATCCGCACGGGCACGCCGCCCAGGCTGACGAGCGAGAAGCACATCGCCATCCGGTGATCGTCGTACGTATCGATCGCCGCGTTCGGCGTGAGCTTTTCCGGCGGCGTGACGACGAGATAGTCGGGGCCTTCCTCGACGATCGCGCCGACCTTGCGCAGCTCGGTCGCCATCGCGGCGATGCGGTCGGTCTCCTTCACGCGCCAGCTCGCGATGTTGCGCAGCGTGCTCGTGCCGTTCGCGAACAGCGCCGCGACCGCGATGGTCATCGCCGCGTCGGGAATCAGATTGAAGTCCATGTCGATCGGCTCGAGCTTGCCGTGATCGTGGCCGATGCCGCGCACGTCGATCCAGTCGTCGCCCATCGTCACGTTCGCGCCCATCTGCATCAGCGCATTCGCGAAGCCGACGTCGCCCTGGATGCTCGCCCGCCCGACGCCCTCGACCCGCAGCGGGCCGCCGCCCAGCGCGCCGGCCGCGAGGAAGTACGACGCGGACGACGCGTCGCCCTCGACCATGATCCGCCCCGGCGAGCGATAGCGGACGCCGGCCGGCACGACGAAGCGCTGCCAGCCGTCGCGCTCGACGCTCACGCCGAAGCGCGCCATCAGCCGGATCGTGATGTCGATGTACGGCTTCGAGATCAGCTCGCCGTCGACTTCGACGACGATCCGGCCGTCCCTCGCCTTCACGAGCGGCAGCGTCATCAGGAGCGCGGTGAGGAACTGGCTCGACACGTCGCCGCGCACGCGGATCGGCGCATCGACCGAGATCGTCGCGGGCTTGATCCTCAGCGGCGGGTAGCCTTCGTTCAGCTCGTAGTCGATCTGCGCGCCGATCTGGCGCAAGCCGTCGACGAGATCGCCGATCGGCCGCTCGTGCATGCGGGGCACGCCGTGCACACGGTAGTCGCCGCCGTTCACCGCGAGTGCGGCGGTCAGCGGCCGCACGGCCGTGCCCGCGTTGCCGAGGAACAGGTCGGCCGTCTTCGCGGTAAACGCGCCGCGCGTGCCGGCGACGACACAGGTGTCGCCGTCGCGCGCGAGCTTCACGCCGAGCTTGCCGAGTGCATCGAGCATCACGCGCGTATCGTCGGAGTCGAGCAGGTTGGTGATCGTCGTTTCACCTTCGGCGAGCGCCGCGAGCAGCAGCACGCGGTTCGAAATGCTCTTCGAGCCGGGCAGGCGCACGGTGCCCGATGCGCTGGAGTACGGGCCGAGATCGAGATAGTCCATGGGAATCGTCCTGTTATTTCTTGACCGGTTCGGCAGCGGGCGTGCCGCCGCGTTCCTGCCATGCCTTGCGCGCGGCGCGCGAGCGCGTGAATACGGCTTCGAGCGCCGCGCCGTCGCCGGCGTCGATCGCCGCGCGCAACCGCGTGAGCACGCGCATGTAGCCATCGAGTTCGTCGAGCAGCGCCGCGCGGTTCGCGACGCACACGTCGCGCCACATTTCCGGGTTCGACGCCGCGATGCGCGTGAAATCGCGAAAACCGCCGGCCGCATACGAGAATTTCAGTTCCGCGTCGGCCTCGCCGAGAATCTGCTCGACGAGCGCGAACGACAGCACGTGCGGCAGATGGCTGATCGACGCGAATACGCGATCGTGCTGTTCGGTGGTCATCGTGCGCACGTCGGCGCCGGTCGCGCGCCACATCGCGTCGATCCGGGCCACCGCTTCGGGCGCGTTCTCCGGCAGCGGGCACAGCACGACGTTGCGGCCGACGTAGAGGTCCGGCAACGCAGCCTCGACGCCGCTCGACTCGCGTCCGGCGATCGGATGACCCGGCACGAACTGCACGATCCGCGCGCCGAGCGCGTCGCGCGCAGCCGCAACGACATCGGACTTGGTGCTGCCTGCATCGGTGACGATCGTCGCGCCGTCGAGCCACGGCGCAATACGTGCGAGCAACGGGCCCGTCTGTGCGACGGGTGCGGCCAGCAAGACGAGATCGGCGCCGGCAAGGGCATCGCGCACCTGCGCGTCGTCGTCGAGCGCCGCTGCGCGGTCGATCACGCCGAGCGACAGCGCGCGCTCGACCGATGCACGCGAACGGCCCACGCCGACGATCTCGCCCGCGCCGCCCGGCGCGCGTTCGCGCAGCGCGCGGGCCAGCGATCCGCCGATCAGGCCGACGCCGAAGATGACCAGTTTGTTGAATGCAAAGCCTGACACGACAAGAGCCAAGTTACGCGTGCGGGACGACGCCCAGCACGCGGAATTCCAGATTCCGGGCAACCGGCCCGCACCCGGCGCAACCTGCGCCGGATACCGCCCGCCCCCGCCTTCGGCAGCGCCGATCGGCCTGCCCTGCCCGCTTCTTCGCGCGCCGCCTGCGCACCGCAGGCGACGAGCCGCCGCGTCAGCGTGCGCGCGGATACGAACCGAGTATCTTCAGGAACGCAGCCTTTTGGCCGAGTTCCGCCAGCGCGGCCGCCACCGCCGCATCGTCGCGATGCCCCTCGATGTCGATGTAGAAGTAGTACTCCCACGTGCCGACGCGCGCCGGACGCGACTCGAAGCGCGTCATCGACACGCCGTGCCGCGCGAGCGGCTCGAGCAGCTTGAACACGGCGCCCGGCTCGTTCTTCACCGACACGATCAGCGACGTCTGGTCGTGACCGCTCTGGCCGGCCGGCTGCTTGCCGACGATCACGAAGCGCGTGCGATTGTGCGGATCGTCCTGGATCAGCGAGAACGCAATCTGCAGGCCGTAATGCGCGGCCGCGCGATCGCCCGCGATCGCGGCGACGGTCGGGTCGGCCGCGGCCAGACGCGCGGCTTCCGCGTTGCTCGCCACGGCTTGCCGCTCGAGCTGCGGCGCATTCGCCGCGAGCCACTGCTGGCATTGCGCGAGCGCCTGCGCATGCGCGCAGACACGCTTCACGCCGTCGAGCGTGCCGCTCTGCGTGAGCAGGTTGTGATGGATTGGCAGCGCGAGCTCGCCGCTGATCACCAGTTGGGTCTGCAACAGCAGGTCGAGCGTGCGCGATACCGCGCCTTCGGTCGAATTCTCGACCGGTGCGACGCCGAACGCGGACGCGCCGGCCTCGACCGAGCGGAACACCTCGTCGATCGACGGGCACGGCAACCCTTCGATCGACTGACCGAAATACTCGAGCATCGCCTGCTCGCTGTACGTGCCGACCGGCCCGAGGAACGCGACGTGGATCGTCTGCTCGAGCGCGCGGCTCGCCGCCATGATCTCGCGCCAGATGGCGCTGATGTGCTCGCTCGCGAGCGGCCCCGCGCTCATGTCCTGCAGCCGCGCGATCACCTGCAGCTCGCGCTCCGGCCGGAACACCGGCGCGTTGAAATGCTTCTTGACCTCGCCCACCTCCAGCGCCACCGCGGCGCGCTGGTTCAGGAGCGCAATCAGCTGCGCGTCGATCGCGTCGATGCGGTCGCGCAGCGGTTTCAGGCGGGAATTCAGTTCGTCGTCCATGCGTTTTGCCGTGCTGTTTGAACAGCGCCGCGGTCAGGCGCCGCGCTGCTCGAAGTCCTTCATGTACTCGACGAGCGCCTTCACGCCCTCGAGCGGCACCGCGTTGTAGATCGACGCCCGCATGCCGCCGACGGACTTGTGGCCCTTCAGCTGCAGCAGCCCGCGCGCCTTTGCGCCGGCAAGGAAGTCTTCGTTGCGCGTTTCGTCGGCCAGGAAAAACGGCACGTTCATCCGCGAACGTGCTGCCGGCTCGACCTTGTTCAGATAGAAACTGCTCGCGTCGATCGTGTCGTAGAGCAGCTTCGATTTTTCGATATTGCGGGCCTCGATCGCTTCGAGGCCGCCCTGCCGCTTCAGCCACTGGAACACGAGGCCCGCGATGTAGATCGCGTAGGTGGGCGGCGTGTTGTACAGCGAGTTGTTCGCGGCGATGGTCTTCCATTCGAATGCGGACGGACAGATCGACAGCGCACGATCGAGCAGATCCTCGCGCACGATCACGACCGTCACGCCGGCCATCCCGATGTTCTTCTGCGCACCGCCGAACAGCACGCCGTACTTCGCGACGTCCATCGGGCGCGACAGGATGTGCGACGAGACATCCGCGACCAGCGGCACGTCGCCGAGATCGGGGATCTCGAACGTCTCGACGCCGTCGATCGTCTCGTTGGTGCACAGATGCACGTAGGCGGGATCGTCCGACAGCTGCCATTCGGCGCGCGCGGGCGCACGCGTGAAGCCGCCCTCCGTCTTGCCGGTCGCGGCCAGATGCGGCGTGCAGAACTTCTTCGCCTCGCCGAACGATTTCTGCGACCACGAACCCGTCACGACGAAGTCGGCCGTCTTGCGCGAGCCGAGCAGGTTCATCGGCACGATCGCGTTTTCCGCGATGCCACCGCCCTGCAGGAACAGGATCCGGTGGCTCGCCGGCACGCCGAGGAGGTCGCGCAGGTCGGTCAGCGCGGCCTCGTGGATCGACATGAATTCCTTGCCGCGATGGCTCATCTCCATCACGCTCATGCCGCTGCCGTGCCAGTCGAGCATTTCGTCGGCGGCCTGCCGCAACACTTCCTCGGGCATCGCCGCGGGGCCGGCGGAGAAATTAAAGACGCGCATCGTGAAAACCTCGGGAGGGACGCGACCGGCTTGCCGCCGGCAAAACGCGCCAGAAAAGAAATGGCCGCTTGCGCTCGCGCGCAAACGGCCATTATCGCACTGTCGTCAGGCTCCCGCCAAACCCGGCCGAACGGCCGGGGGCGTGCCCGGACAGCTTACTTGCCCGGCTTGACTGCTGCGACTTCCTTGTCAGCCTGCGTACGCGTTGCCTGGATCGCTTGCGGCATGTACTTCTGCATCAGGCCGTTGACCACGTCGCGACCGACCTGATCCTGAACCTGGATGAACTTGCGGCCCGTCGGGCTCTTGTAGAACGTCGTCAGATCCTTGATCTCCGACGTGCTGTAGTACTTCGCGTACGCGTCGTACTGAGCCGACATCGCGTCGCTCTGGAACTGCTGCGTGCCGAACACCTTGCCTGCACCGTCGACCAGCTTCGGCACCGCGTTCTTCTGCAGCGTCGGAACGGCAGCCTGCTTCTGCTTGTCGTTCAGCGTCTTGTTTTCCGACAGCGCGTCCGACAGGATCGCCGGCACGAGCTGCTTGGCCTGCATTTCGGCGCTGTTGCCGATTGCCGACACGAGCTTCGGCGCGTCGATCGCGTCGAGCAGATCCTTGATCGCCGCCTTCTTGTCGGCGTCGATCGGCGCAGCTGCCGCCGGAGCAGCCGGTGCGGAATTCGACAGCGCCTGCGCCATCGCGAACGTCGGCACCAGTGCAGCCAGCAGAACCAGTTGCTTGAATTGCTTTTGCATCATCACTCCCTTTTGGAAATATGAATGGTTGCTCGCCGGCCGCGGCGCTTTTCGCCCGCGGCGGCCAGAGTCTCATCCGTTCTTCAGGCTTCGCCGTCCGACGCCTCGTCGGCCTCGCCCTCTCCCTCTTCGGCCTCCGCGATCTGCTGCAGGCCAGAGAGCTTGGTACCCTCATCGAGACTGATGAGTGTAACACCTTGCGTGGCGCGCCCCATCTCGCGTATCTCGGAAACACGGGTGCGAATCAACACGCCGGCCGTCGTGATCAGCATGATCTGATCCTCGGCGTCGACGAGCGTGGCGGCCACGACCTTGCCGTTGCGCTCGGACGTCTGGATCGCGATCATGCCCTTCGTGCCGCGGCCGTGACGCGTGTATTCGGTGATCGGGGTGCGCTTGCCGTAGCCGTTCTCGGTTGCGGTGAGCACGGTCTGCTCCTCGCTGCCCGCGACCAGCATCGCGATGACCTGCTGCCCGTCCTCGAGCTGCATGCCGCGCACGCCGCGCGCCTCGCGCCCCATCGGGCGCACGTCGTTCTCGTCGAAACGCACGGCCTTGCCGGAATCCGAGAACAGCATCACGTCGTGCGCGCCGTCGGTGATCGACGCACCGATCAGGTAGTCGCCATCGTCGAGGCCGACCGCGATGATGCCCTTCTTCATCGGGCGGCTGAATGCTTCGAGCGGCGTCTTCTTCACGGTGCCGAGCGACGTCGCCATGAAGATGAACTTGTCGGCCGAGAATTCCTTGACCGGCAGCACGACGTTGATCTTCTCGCCTTCCTGCAGCGGGAACATGTTGACGATCGGGCGGCCGCGCGAGTTGCGCGAGCCCTGCGGCACTTCATAGACCTTGACCCAGTACACGCGGCCGCGGTTCGAGAAGCACAGGATGTAGTCGTGCGTGTTCGCGATGAAGAGCGTCTCGATCCAGTCGTCTTCCTTCATCTGCGTCGCCTGCTTGCCGCGACCGCCGCGCTTCTGCGCGCGGTACTCGGACAGCGGTTGCGACTTCACGTAGCCCGCATGCGACATCGTGACGACCATGTCCTGCGGCGTGATCAGATCCTCGGTGTTCAGCTCGGTCGCGTTCAGCTCGATCTTCGAGCGGCGCGCGTCGCCGAATTCGGCCTTCACCGACGTCAGTTCCTCGCCGATCATCGTCGTGATCCGCTCGGGGCGCGCGAGGATGTCCAGCAGGTCGGCGATCTGCGCCATCACTTCGCGGTACTCGCCGATGATCTTGTCCTGCTCGAGGCCGGTCAGGCGCTGCAGACGCATCTGCAGGATTTCCTGCGCCTGCGTGTCGGACAGGCGGTACAGCCCGTCGGTCTGCATCCCGAACGCCGGGTTCAGGCCTTCCGGACGGTACGCGGACCGGCCGCCGGCCGCCGCGTTCTCGCTCTCGGCGCGCGTCAGCATCTCGCGCACGAGCGACGAATCCCACGGCTTCGCCATCAGTTCCTGCTTCGCGATCGGCGGCGTCGGCGCAGCCTTGATGATCGCGATGAACTCGTCGATGTTCGCGAGCGCGACCGCGAGACCTTCGAGCACGTGGCCCCGCTCGCGGGCCTTGCGCAGTTCGTAGATCGTGCGGCGCGTCAGCACTTCGCGTCGATGCGACAGGAAGCACTGCAGGATTTCCTTCAGGTTCAGCAGCTTCGGCTGGCCGTCGACGAGCGCGACCATGTTCATGCCGAACGTGTCCTGAAGCTGCGTCGCCTTGTACAGGTTGTTCAGCACCACTTCCGGCACTTCGCCGCGCTTGAGCTCGATCACGACGCGCATGCCGCTCTTGTCGGACTCGTCGCGGATGTCGGAAATGCCTTCGAGCTTCTTCTCGTTGACGAGCTCGGCGATCCGCTCGAGCAGCGAGCGCTTGTTCACCTGGTACGGCAGCTCGTCGACGATGATCGCCATCCGCTGGCCGCGGTCGATCTCCTCGAAATGCGTGGCCGCGCGCATCACGACACGGCCGCGCCCGGTGCGGTAGCCGTCGCGCACGCCGGCGACGCCGTAGATGATGCCGGCCGTCGGGAAGTCCGGCGCCGGGATGATCTCGATCAGCTCGTCGATCGTCGCCTCCGGATTGCCGAGCAGATGCTGGCACGCGTCGACGACTTCGTTCAGGTTGTGCGGCGGGATGTTGGTCGCCATGCCGACCGCGATGCCCGACGAGCCGTTGATCAGCAGGTTCGGAATACGCGACGGCAGGACCGACGGCTGCGTTTCGTTGCCGTCGTAGTTCGGCTCGAAATCGACCGTTTCCTTGTCGATGTCGGCGAGCAGTTCGTGACCGATCTTCGCCATGCGAATTTCGGTGTAACGCATCGCCGCGGCATTGTCGCCGTCGATCGAGCCGAAGTTGCCCTGCCCGTCGATCAGCATGTAGCGCAGCGAGAAGTCCTGCGCCATCCGCACGATCGTGTCGTAGACCGCGGTATCACCGTGAGGGTGATATTTACCGATCACGTCACCGACGATACGCGCCGATTTCTTGTACGCGCGGTTCCAGTCGTTGTTCAGTTCGTGCATCGCGAACAATACGCGCCGGTGCACGGGCTTCAGGCCATCGCGGACATCCGGAAGGGCACGTCCGACGATCACGCTCATCGCGTAATCGAGATACGAACGGCGCATTTCCTCCTCGAGGGAGGTGGGCAGGGTCTCTTTGGCGAATTGATCCATGTATCCGTATCGTTTCGGAGCGAAGACGGCGAACGCCTTTCGCGTGGGCGCTGCATGCGCAACGCAACGCGAGATTCTAACATGCGCCCATCAGCCGCCAATCCGCTCCCCCTCTATATGTAAACAGCAAAAATCGCGGCGGCGGCGAATCGGCCGAAATCGCGCGCGACTGGAGACGTCGCATACGATCCCATCCGCCGTGTTTCACGCGCGCGAGTAAACGATGGCATGCATTCGTACGATTTCCCGGCCACGCTCTTGACAATCTCTAAAAGTTACGGCAGGCCGGTGTTGCGCATGCACCACAAAGTTGAAGCGATCTTGGGGTGGGGAGGATTTTTTTTCGTAGGAAGGGAACGATATGGCAAAATGCCAACGCACTGAAAGTTAGACGCTGCTCGAAGTCTACACAGAGCGGTGCCGCGTTTTTTGTGCCGCACCAATGTTATACTTCGAGCAATGTATGACTTGTCACCGTCAACAGGCTCGCAGTAAACCTGCGGTAATCTCAATTTCGAGAGGAGAAATATGAATAAACTTTCAAAGCTCGCGTTCATTGCAGCTACCGCAGTTATGGCTGCATCCGCTTCGGCACAGTCGGTGCCGGCGTCGCGTCAAGCCGTCAATGACAACTGGGTGAACGGCACGGGCGAATGGGTGTGGATGAACGGCACGAACGAGCTCTGCTGGCGCGATGCGTTCTGGACGCCGGCCACCGCCAACGCGAAGTGCGATGGCGCACTGGTCGCCCAGGCACCGCAGCCGCCGGTCGCTCCGGTCGCTCCGGCCATCACGAGCCAGAAGATCACGTATCAAGCTGACGCACTGTTCGACTTCGACAAGGCAACGCTCAAGCCGCTGGGCAAGCAGAAGCTGGACGAACTGGCATCGAAGATCCAGGGCATGAACACGGAAGTGGTCGTCGCAACGGGCTACACGGACCGCATCGGTTCGGACAAGTACAACGACCGTCTGTCGCTGCGCCGTGCGCAAGCCGTGAAGTCGTACCTGGTCAGCAAGGGTGTGCCGGCCAACAAGATCTACACGGAAGGCAAGGGCAAGCGCAACCCGGTCACGACCGGCTGCAACCAGAAGAACCGCAAGCAACTCATCGCCTGCCTCGCACCGGACCGCCGCGTGGAAGTCGAAGTGGTCGGTACGCAAGAAGTGCAGAAGACGACCGTTCCGGCGCAGTAAGCCGCGGTTTTCGACTGCTTCAAAGCCCCGCTCCGGCGGGGCTTTTTCATTGATGCCCGTCCAGGCGCTCGCTGGCCTCGTCGTCCGCCCGCTTATATACTCGGGGCTGACGCACCGATGCATCGCCCTCCTCTCGTAGCCCGTTTGCCGACATGACCAACGCCGATCCGCACGAACTCCAGAAATTCAGCGACCTCGCCCACCGATGGTGGGATCCGAATGCCGAATTCAAGCCGCTGCACGACCTGAACCCGGTGCGGCTCGGCTGGATCGACGCGCATGCGCACCTGGCCGGCAAGCGCGCGCTCGACATCGGCTGCGGCGGCGGCATCCTGTCCGAATCGATGGCCGGGCTCGGCGCCCAGGTGAAAGGCATCGATCTGTCGACCGAAGCGCTCGGCGTTGCCGACCTGCACAGCCTCGAAAGCGGCATTTCGGTCGATTACGAGGCGATCGCCGCCGAAGCGATCGCCGCGCGCGAACCGGGCACCTACGACGTCGTCACATGCATGGAGATGCTCGAGCACGTGCCGTCACCCGGCGATATCGTGGCCGCGTGCGCGACGCTCGTGAAACCGGGCGGCTGGGTGTTCTTCTCGACGCTGAACCGCAACCTGAAGTCCTATCTGTTCGCGGTGATCGGCGCGGAATACATCGCACAAATGCTGCCGAAGGGTACGCACGATTACGCGCGCTTCATCCGCCCGTCGGAACTGGCCGGCTTCGTGCGCGCGACGGATCTGCACATCGTCGAGATCAAGGGCATCACGTATCACCCGATCGGCAAGCGCTTCGCGCTGTCGAACGACACCGACATCAACTACCTCGTCGCATGCCGACGCGGCGCATGACCTTTCGACCGGCATGACGACTCCCCTTTCGACTGCGCGGATCGCTGACGAACCGCGCTTGCTGCACTGCGATGCGGTCCTGTTCGATCTGGACGGCACGCTCGCCGACACGGCGCCCGATCTCGCGGCAGCCGTCAACAAGATGCAGCGCGAGCGCGGCCTACCCGAAACGTCGCTCGACGTGTTGCGGCCGCTGGCCTCGGCCGGCGCGCGCGGCCTGCTCGGCGGCGCGTTCGGCATCGATCCGCACACGCCCGGCTACGAAGCGATGCGCGACGAGTTCCTGGCCAACTACGCAACCGATCTCTGCGTGCATACGACGCTGTTCCCCGGCATCGGCGACGTGCTCGACGAACTCGATGCGCGCGGCGTGCGCTGGGGCATCGTCACGAACAAGGCGATGCGGCTCACGGCGCCGCTCGTCGAGCTGCTCGGTCTCGCGCCGCGCGCCGCGTGCGTCGTCGGGGGCGACACAACGCCGCACTCGAAGCCGCATCCGGCCCCGCTGCTACATGCGGCCGACCAGTTGGCGCTCGCGCCTGCGCGCATCGTCTACGTCGGCGACGACCTGCGCGACATTCAGGCCGGCAGCGCCGCCGGCATGGCCACAGTGGCAGCTGCGTACGGCTATTGCGGCGACGGCGTCGCGCCGGTCGACTGGCAGGCCCAGCACCTCGTCGACACGACGCAGGAACTGCGGGACCTGCTGCGCGATGTTGGGCTATAATGTTTGATCTTATCCGCGGGGGCGACCTGGTTTCGACAGGGGTTGTGAAGCGGCTAGGGCATGTCGAGGACCCGTCACCTCGTTAATCAATGGGAAAATCGTAACTGCAAACGACGATACGTTCGCACTGGCAGCCTAAGGGCCGCCGTCCTCTGCCTAGTTCACTGACGGGCTAGTGTCGCAAGACCGGTAGCAATACCGCCAGAGGTCATTTACGTCAGTTAAGCCCTGTCGGCGTCGCGACGCCAGGGTCGAAAATCCAGCGAATCGCCGTAGTGCAGCGTGTTCGTCCGCGTCGCTGCGGTTAAATCAAAAGACTGGACTAAACATGTAGAACTAGTCGTGGAGCGCTTCTGGACGCGGGTTCGATTCCCGCCGCCTCCACCAAATTCCCGCCAAACGTCTCCAACGTTTGACTAGAAAACCCCGCCGGGCCTAGCTCTGCGGGGTTTTTTATTGCAAACTTCTGCAACCTTCTTCAAACGACAGCAACCCCCACTTGGGGGTCCTCGCGGGGGTTCTCCTCGAAAATTCGGATCGAGAACCCCCGATCGTCCCGCTGGAAGCCCCCTGCACAAGAGCGCGCATATGGCCCTCACTGACATCGCGATCCGTAACGCCAAACCGACCGAAAAGCAGCAGAAGCTTTTCGACGGCGGAGGCCTGTTCCTGCTCATCAAGCCGACCGGCAATAAGCGGTGGGTGCTCAAGTACAGATTTGGCGGGAAAGAGAAGAGCCTTGCGCTCGGCACATATCCGACCGTGCCCCTCATCGAGGCGCGCAAGCGGCGCGACGCCGCGCGCGACAAACTGGCGGCAGGGATCGACCCGGGCGAGGTGAAGAAGGCCGAGAAGCGCAGCCAGCGCCTCAACGCGGAAAACTCGTTCGAGGCTGTCGCGCGCGAGTGGCACGCAAAGTACGCTCCGTCTTGGTCCGAGAGCCACGCAGCCCGCATCCTGCGCCGACTGGAAGTCGACGCGTTTCCGTGGATCGGTGGCAAGCCGGTTGCCGACCTCGCGCCGCCGGACGTGCTTGACGCGCTGCGCCGTGTCGAGAAGCGCGGCGCGCTTGAAACGGCCCACCGCCTGCACGCGAACATCGGTCAGGTTTGCCGCTATGCAGTGGCAACCGGTCGGGCGATGCGCGACGTCACCGCCGATCTACGCGGCGCTCTTCCGCCGGTACAGCAAACGCACATGGCAGCCATCACCGATCCGAAGCAGGTTGCGGAGCTGCTTCGAGCGATCGACGGTTATCAGGGCACGTTCCCCGTCGTATGTGCGTTGCGCCTTGCCCCGCTGGTTTTTCAGCGGCCCGGCGAGCTGCGCGCAGCCGAGTGGTCGGAGTTCGACCTCGACGCCGGCTCCTGGGAAATCCCGAGCCTGCGGATGAAACGCACCAGACAAGGCAAAGCGGCTGGCGGCGCGCACATCGTTCCGCTGTCAGCGCAAGCGGTCGCGATCCTGCGCGAACTGCACGCGCTGACTGGCGCCGGTCGGTTCCTGTTTCCGAGCGTTCGAACGAAAGACCGCCCGATGTCCGACAACACGATCAACGGCGCGCTGCGCCGCCTCGGATATGACGGCGACACGATGACCGGTCACGGCTTCAGAGCAATGGCGCGGACGATTCTCGACGAGGTGCTGGGCGTGCCGGCAGAGATCGTCGAGGCGCAGCTCGCTCACGCCGTGCGAGATCCGCTCGGTCGCGCGTACAACCGCACCGCACACCTGCCGCATCGCCGTGAAATGATGCAGCGATGGGCCGACTACCTCGACCGGCTCAGGGCCGGCGCCGACATCATCCCGATCACCGCCGCGTCTGGAGCCGCGTAGACTCCCGCCCGACCACCCAGAAACGAGCGCCACCTCCCTGCCCGGCGGCCCCTCCACTCACGCGGAATAGCTCTGCGGGTCGGCCAACCAGCGATGCACCTCTTCGTTTCGCCAGACGGTGCAGCGCGCGGTCAGCTGTATCGGCTGCGGTGCGCGCCCTTCCAAGCATCGCTTCCGCCATGTCTCGCGGGACACGCCCACGAACGGCGCAATCTGGTTCCACCGCGAAAGACCATTGAGCGGCAGCGAGTCGACGTGCTTATGCATGGCGTGCCTCCCCTTCAGCAAGCGCCTCCCGTCCGTACACTTGCTCCACCCACGTTCCCCGCCCGTCCCCGTGACCAAGCCACGTCGACACACCGGCGGCCGCCTCCCGGCGCGATACGCCCGCGGCCCTCTGCCGCTCCAGGTGCTCAGTTGCGTATGCGTAGCGAAGGCTATGCGGCGCGCGCTCGTCGGTCATGCCGACCTTGCGAACGACATAGTGATAGCGCTCCATCGCCCGCTTCAGATCCGGCTTGCGAACCAGCTTCCCGCCGTACTGGTTCGACAGTCCAATCGCACGCTCCACCAGCTCGGCGGCGCGCTGCCGATCCAATGGCGGACTCCGTCGCGTCTTGCCTCCCTTCGTCCCGTGGATGATGGTCACGAAGCCGTCTCCGATCGAGCTCGACAGCGCGCGCTGCCAGTCAGCCAGCGACTTGATGCTTTCGACAGCCTCGCGGGCACGCAGTCCCAACTCGAGCTGCAGCTCGAGCACAACCGCAATGCCGGGATCGATCGCAGCAACAGCAGCACGATACGGTTCCAGCTCGTCGCGCATCATCGGCCGCTTCGTGCCGGCCCGACTTGCACCCGATAGCCCGAGTGACGCATTGCTCATCTTGTCGGCAAACGGCCGGCGCCCGATCCCTTCGAGCGCCGTTCGGATGTGCGTCATGTTGTTGATGGCCGTCCGCTTCGAACGCCCTCGGGCCGTCATGTCGTTCGACCATGCGAGCAGATGCTTTTCTTTTAGCTGACCGGTCGTGTGAACCTGAAAGCCCGTGTCCCACAGAAATCGCGCGAAACGCGCGAGCGACTTCTCCCGACCTTTGGAGGTCGAGTTTGCCTGTTTGCCACGCGCCCCGCGCGCAGCACGGCACAGGTCGGCCGTGAGAGATTTGTGCGACATGCGTACCCCGAATCCATGACGTGAGGCTCGACCCCAGTTGCCTCCCTATCCGCTGGACGGAGCCGCGAAAACGCAGCTGGGAGACAACAAACGGGGGCACGAGCCTCGGCCTGGTGAGATTGGGAGCGTTCTACGCCAGCCAGCTGACGCAGCCCGGCACGCATGAACCCGGTGAGGTTCGACGCGTGGCAGGAGGACGCTTCCCCCGTTTGATCCGTGTTTTTGGCTTTGCGACCGATCGAGGGGCGCCAATGCCCCGACCGCGCGAATTGATGCGTACCGAGCGAGTCGGTACGAGATTGCAGACGCCGAGGTTAGGCGCGCCGTCGGTCGTCACGAGGACGATTGAAACGGGCGCGCCACGGCACGGCGTTAGCGCTGGGGAGCGCACGTCACGGATTGATTGCCGCAGGCGCGGCATACGGGGATTGCATAGCACTGCCTTTCGCAGGACGCGAAAAGCAGCTGGGGCCTCGCCTACCGGCGAAGCAGTCACGAGTCCATCAGGAAGCGATGGACGGATTTTGGGCGTGGGCCCTACTCAGTTCATTCGGTGATCAAGTCACCGCGCCCGCAGAGCGGGCTTTTCAAGCAATTGCCGATCACTTTCGGCGCACTTCAGTCGATGCCTTACCCAGGCGGGGTGTGGAGCAACATTAGCGGTGCTCATACAGATTGGCAACGACTTTTCAGCAGTCTGCGCCCCGCACCGAAAAATGGCGGTCACGTCTACAGAGTGACGCACACCGAACATGATGATGTGTCGTGCCAGTACTCGCGATTTCGCAAAGTGATGCACCGCATTGGCGCCGCAAATTGCCTGTATCGTCCTTGCAACACGATGGTATGCGCGCTCCCTTTTCGTGAGGATGGCGGCGATCACCGCGCCACGATGAAAAGTTGTCCAAACTTCAGCACACGTTCACACATATTCCAACCAATTCCAAATATTCGACATTAATACTCTCATTTTCGCTTCGTTATATATAAAATGTGCGCGCGCGAGGTGATTCGCGCAATTCCACATATCACCACTCTGGGGGACCGCAATGTCGCTATCCCTTTCTGCAGGCACCCAGACGAAACGGCCGATCGAGCCGGCTCAAAGTGTTGACTGGTTCCGCGTCCTCGAGGACGTGCGGCGGGCCGACTACACCCTCGCGGAGATCGCGCAGTTCACCCAGATCCCGCGCACGACGCTGCTCGGTTATCGCAATCTCGGTGCCGAGCCGAAGCATTACGCCGGCGTCACGCTGCTGAAGCTCTGGGCGCAGGTCACGGGCAAGCCGACAAACGACGCGCCCAAGCTTCAGCGGATGCCGTCCGTCTCCGACATCCTGCGAAAGTCGTGAGGCGAACGGCAGCACGCCGCTCTAGCGGTGCGTCAGCTGTTCCAGAAGCTCCGGCCATTTGCCTGCGTCGAAGGTCAGCCCCTTCCGGCTCGGCACCATCTCGCCTCCGCCATCCGGAAGGCACCACAAACGGATATTGATCACGGGCCGGCCCATGTAGATCTCGCGCGTGATCCGAATTTCCGCCGAGTCGTTCTTACGCACGCGTGCCAAGACTTCCATCGGTTGCCTCCATGTGCTGAACGAGTGCCGTCGCAGCGGCCCTTGCCGTCCTGAATTGACCGAGCGCCAGAAGCGCTCCGGCCTCCGACACCTGCCACATACCATCGTCGTGACGGTCGATCGAGAATCCGCGTTCGTGCCGCCAGCTTCCACTGGCGCAGCGCGTCAGCCCCATCGCGATCAGGGCCTGATTTCCGGGCATCACGGACACCGTCGGCTTGGGCACCGACGGTGTCGCCTGTCTCGACAGGACTTCGACCGCCCGTCGCAGGCAATGAGCGAGGTTCCGAGCCGACGACGCTTCCGCGCGTAACGATCCGGGCCGGCTGCTCGACGATTTCCGCGCAAGCGCTCGTTCGATCGCCGGCTCGGACACCGCACGCGCGGCGTGGCCGTCCAACGAATCGGAAAGCGCACGCAGCTTCCGAAGACGTTCGCTGTCGACCATTCGATCACCCTCCGAATGCATGGCTGAGATCCGGCGCGCGATGAGGCGTATGCTCCTGCGGCGCCCAGTAGAACGACTGGCCCCATTCCTGCGCCGCCTTCTGCTGCTGACGGCCGAGATAGCCCGGCGACAGGTTCTCCTGCAAGGCATTCATGAAGCCGTGGTCGATCGCGGCTTTCAGGTACCAGAGGTTAATGAACGGAGTGTGTGAGCGCACAAGGTTGACCGCCTTCGCGCCGAGATCAGTGGATTTTCCCTGAGCCGCCTTGTACGTGTTGGCGATCACCATGTCGTATAGAAGATCCCCAAGAACCGCGCCAGGGGCCGGGCCAACCAGACTTTTGATCCCGTTCGCCGCAGGAGAGCCGTATTGGCTGTTTGGATCTTGCAGCAGCATGTCCCCGAGAAAACTCAAGCCACCGCCTTGGGATGAAGCCTGCAGCCAGAACTTCGGGCGGCTCATGTCGATCGGATCCTTGCCCTGCAGCAGTTGCTTCACCTGCGTGATCACCGCGCCGAGCAGGACCGACGACGCTAGAAACGATGACGCGTACAAGTACCGGTTTGCCATCAGCGGCTGTCCTTCCTCGAAGCCCGTCGGCAGGCTCAACATGCGACGCCAGTGGCGGGAGATCAGTGCGATCGGGAACGCCTTGAACTGCATCACCGCGCGCGCGAGCTCGCCGGGCACCGTGCCCGCCTTGATACCCCACGTCGTCACGCCACGCGTCGCAAGATCGGGATTGAGGACGGCCGTCTCGCCCTCATTGTTGATGAAGGACAGCACCTTCTGAACGACTTCCTGGGTGCGCGGCGCGCCGGTGTCGTGTATCGACTCCGGCGTGAGCAATTGGCGTCCGCGGTATTCGGTCAGTTGCGTCCGATTGATCACTTCCCAATCCTCGGGCGTGAAGCCGGCGCGCTCGAGACGCGTGCGATCATAGTTGTGGAGCCGCTCCCACGGCGTCTGTCCCATTTTTCCCAGCGCACCCATCATCGACAGACTGAATCCGCGGCGAAGGCCGTCGGTCCACGCCTGCAGCAGCGACACCTTCATCGTCGAATTGGCGAGCTTCCCGGCCAGAGACGGGTTCAGCAGGTCACCCGAGATGCGATTCAGCTCGCCGGCCAGCGATTCGGCGATGATGCCATGCATC
Organism: Burkholderia sp. ABCPW 11; assembly: GCF_001523445.1. Taxonomy (NCBI): domain Bacteria; kingdom Pseudomonadati; phylum Pseudomonadota; class Betaproteobacteria; order Burkholderiales; family Burkholderiaceae; genus Burkholderia; species Burkholderia sp. ABCPW 11. The sequence goes on from NZ_LOVM01000037.1 coordinate 153,250, forward strand.
GTCAGGAAGTCCTTCGTCTCGCCGTGGAATGCGGCGGCGCCGACGTCCTGTAGCAGCTGAAAGTACGGCAGCTTGTTGACGCCGGCCGTGACCGCGATCGTATGCAAGTCAGATGTATTAGCCGGGACTTGATCTGACAGGTAGTCGGGCCGACAAAGAACGAGTCATCAATGGGGGATGAGTTTCTCCT
>NZ_LOVM01000038.1:0-1762 GCF_001523445.1 Burkholderia sp. ABCPW 11
CTCGCTGTCGACGGGTCTGAGCACGACCAACAGCTCGGTGACGTCGCTGTCGACATCGGCCTCGACGGGTATCAGCACGGCGCAAAGCGGTGTGAATTCGCTGTCGACTGGGTTGAGCACGACCAACAGCACGGTAACGTCGCTGTCGACATCGGCTTCGACGGGTATCAGCACGGCACAAAGCGGTGTGAATTCGCTGTCGACCGGGTTGAGCACGACCAACAGCACGGTAACGTCGCTGTCGACATCGGCCTCGACGGGTATCAGCACGGCACAAAGCGGTGTGAACTCGCTGTCGACCGGATTGAGCACCACGAACAGCAATCTGGACTCGTTGTCGACTTCGACGTCGAGCAGCGTCAGCTCGCTGTCGACGTCGACCGCAACGGGGATCGGCTCATTGTCGACCGGTCTCAGCACCGCAAACAGCACGATGACGTCACTGTCCACGTCGACTGCTGCAGCTGTTGGTTCGCTGTCGACGGGCCTTAGCACGACGAACAGTACGGTGACGTCGCTGTCCACGTCGACGTCGAGCGCCGTCGGTTCGTTGTCGACCGGTCTGAGCACGACGAATAGCACCGTGACATCGCTCTCTACCTCGACGTCAACTGGTCTCTCGTCAACGACCAGTGCGATTTCGTCGTTGTCGACGTCGACGTCGACTTCTGTCAGCTCGCTGTCTACCGGCTTGAGTACCACCAACAGCAATGTTGCATCCCTGTCGACCGGGCTTTCCACGACCGACGCCAGCCTGGCGTCGCTGTCGACTGCGGTCGCGCCGCTGACGTCGATCAAGACCCAGACGACGGATGGCAGTACTGCAATCGGTTCGGGCGCATCGGCAGCTGCAAACTCGACAGCCGTTGGCCAGGGCGCGAATGCGTCAGGCACGAATTCAACCGCAGTGGGCGAGGGCGCAACGGCCTCAGGACAGAACTCGACCGCGGAAGGCCAAGGCGCGATCGCATCGGGCAAAAACTCCAAGGCCAACGGTCAAGCAGCGGCCGCAACCGGCGATAACTCGACGGCCTTGGGCCAGGGATCGACGGCCTCGGGAGTCAACACGACCGCGGTGGGCCAAGGCAGCACGGCAACTGCACCGAATTCCGTCGCAGTCGGCACCGGGTCGATCGCCTCGGCTCCGAATACCGTTTCGTTCGGGACGCCCGACAACGAACGTCGCTTGACGAACGTGGCGCCCGGGATCGACGGCACTGATGCAGCCAATATGAATCAACTTTGGCGCGTTCAGTCGTCGGTCAATGAAGTGGCGCGTCGTGCGTACTCGGGCATTGCCGCTGCCACCGCATTGACCATGATTCCGGAGGTCGATCCCGGGAAAACGATCGCGGTCGGGATCGGCACCGGCAGCTACCAAGGTTACGCGGCATCGGCGATCGGGGTATCGGTGCGGTTCAGCGACAACCTGAAGGCTAAACTCGGTGTCGGGATCAGCGGCAACGGCAGTACTTACGGAGCCGGAGTCTCATACCAGTGGTAAGTCGCTGAGACTCATCCCCCGGGACGTGGCGACTGCGCCCGGGGGATCGTGTATCGACGGTCGTATCGAATGACATACGACGAGCACGTAATGCAGACGACATCTAATCACGATGCCCCTTGCTGTCGCATCGACGGACGACTGGCTGTCGGCATCTCGCTGTTTGCGCGCGACGGCCAGACGATCTGGGAGAACGGCATTCACCAGAACATCGCGTTCCTCGCGATGATGCTCAAGCGTTCGGATCGCGTCGGCCCC
>NZ_LOVM01000039.1:0-49972 GCF_001523445.1 Burkholderia sp. ABCPW 11
GCGTGCCGGCTTCGTTCGTCCAGTTCGTTTGAAAGGGGACCCCGATGAAAGCCGCTGTACTGATTGCATTGACCTGCGTTGCGCTGACCGCTTGCGGCGGCGACGACAATTCCTCGCCCGCGGCGTCCGGCGGATCGGGGACGAGCAACAACGGTGGCGGCGGCACGGGTGCAGCCGGCACGGGTTCAGGCGGGACGGGTTCGGGCGGCACGGGAAGCGGCGGCAGCGGCGGGTCCGGCGGCAGCACGGTGACGCTGCGCTACGAGACGAAGCCTATCGCATCGGACAAGGCGAGTTTCGTGACGCTCGTCAACGGCGAAGGTGCAAAGGGCTATCGCTATCTGGGCGACTACTTTTACTCGGCCGACAATGCGACGGTTTCGATCTTCGTGAACGACGGGACGGCGCCGACCTACACATATCAGCTTCAGGACGCACCGGCCGATGTCGCGAGCTTTGTTGCTCAAGCCAACGCGCAGGGCGCGAGCGGTTACCGTTACGACGGCCCGCTATCGTACGGCTACCTCTATCGGAAGGACGGCGGCTCGTCGTCCACCTATTCGTACGTGAGTGCGGCGCTGCCGACCAGCCAAGCCGCGTTTCTTGCGCAGGCAAATGGCCAGGGGCAGTCGGGTTACTGGTTCGTCAGTCCGATGATGGTGGCATCGGGCTCCGGCAATCTGTACATGAAGGACAACGCGTCGAGCGCGACCTACACCTACGAAGCGCTGCCGCAAGCGTCGAATGTGGCTGATCTGGTTGCGCAGGCCAACAGCGAGGGGGCGAAGGGCTTTCGTGCGAAGGGGGCAAACATGTTCGGGAGCGATGTCGCATGGGTCTATGTGAAGGACCAGACGCAGTCGCCCACTTTCGCTTATCAGTCAACCGCAATCCAGACGGCCGGCGCCGCCTTTGTTCAGCAGTCGAATAACCTGGCGGCTCAGGGATACGCGTATCTCAGCGACATCGTGACGGGAGGCGGCAGCGCGTCGTTCTATTTCAAACCGACCAACTGCACGGGCTTCCTGTGCACGACGCTGAATCCGCTCACGCAGAACTGAGCCGGCGCGTCCGGGGCGGCTGCATCGCACGGCGCGTTCCGTCGAACATGCCCCGCGCGCATTGAATCGAGTGCCTCAGGTGCGCTACATCCGTGGCCGCATCGTTTGTCGCCGGCTTGCCGGCGACATTTCACTTTGTACGTGTGTCGATCGGGCGCGCCGGAAACGCCGAGCGCGCACTGTCTCGACCGGCGCCGTCAGCCGTTGCGAAAGATCTCGTTGTACGCGCTCAACGCCGGCGCCCCGCCAAGATGCGCGTACAGCACCTTCGATCCCGGCTCGAATTCCCCGAGCCGTACCTTGTCGATCATCGCGTGCATCGATTTCCCTTCATAGACGGGATCGGTCAACATGCCTTCCAGCCGGGCGCACAGGCGAATCGCTTCCAGCGTGCCGTCGCTCGGCAAGCCATACTCGGGGCCGCCGTACCGCGTATCGAGCACGACATCCTGTTCGACGATATCGCGGCCGAGCCCGACCAGCTCGGCCGTATGCCGCGCGATCCGCGTGATCTGTTCGCGCGTCTGCTCGGGCTTCGCCGACGCATCGATCCCGATCACGCGATCCGCGCGCCCGTCGGCCGCGAAGCCGACGACCATGCCAGCCTGCGTGCTGCCCGTCACCGAGCAGACGACGACGTAATCGAACTTGAACCCGAGTGCCGCTTCTTGCGCACGCACCTCCTCCGCGAAGCCGACGAATCCGAGCCCGCCGAGTGGATGCTCGGAACACCCTGCCGGAATCGGATACGGCTTGCCGCCCGCCTGCCGCACGCTCTCCATCGCTTCTTCCCAACTGCGGCGAATGCCGATGTCGAAGCCGTCGGAGACGAGCCGCACGTCGGCGCCCATCATCCGGGACAACTGAATGTTGCCGACCCGGTCGTACACCGGATCTTCATAGTTGACCCAGTGTTCCTGCACGAGCACGCACCTCATCCCGAGATGCGCGGCGACGGCCGCCACCTGGCGCGTCTGGTTCGACTGCACGCCGCCGATCGACACGAGCGTATCGGCGCCCTGCGCGAGCGCGTCCGGAACGAGATATTCGAGCTTGCGGGTCTTGTTGCCGCCGAATGCGAGGCCGCTGTTGCAGTCCTCGCGCTTCGCATACAGCTCGACCTTGCCGCCGAGATGCGCGCTCAGGCGCTCGAGTGGCTGGATGGGTGTGGGGCCGAACGTCAGCGGATAGCGGGGGAAGCGTTGCAGGTTCATCGGCGGGGGCTCCGGAAAGGGAAACAAGACGGGAAAGCGGATCGTTCGGGCGCTGCCGGCAGGCCGGGCTCCGATGCAAAAGATGATAGGCAGAAGCTCGGGAAATGAGCTTGCGAAATGAATTGTGTAGACCTACGTTATCGACGATATGAATGCAGGTTAAGCAATTTCAATTCGTTGAGATGGGAGTTGACGCAATGAAATTAGATGGCGGCAGTACATCGCGAGCCGACGCCGCACCGACGCTCGATCGCATCGACCGCGCGATCCTGCGGCAATTGCAGCAGGATGCGTCGATCTCGAACGTGAGCCTCGCGGCGAAAGTGAAGCTGAGCGCGCCGGCGTGCCTGCGGCGCGTCGAGCGGCTCAAGGAAATGGGGCTGATCCGCGGCATCGTCGCGTTGCTCGAACCGAAGCCGCTCGGCGCCGGGATGCTGGTCGTGATCGGCTTCGTACTCGATCGCTCGACGCCGGAAGCGTTCGCCGCGTTCGAGAAGGCGGCGCAGAAAGTGTCGGGGTGTGTCGAATGCCACGTCGTGACGGGAGAGTTCGACTACTTCATGCTCGTGCGCACGCGCGACAACGACAGCTTCAACCGGCTGCATGCCGAGCAGTTGCTTTACTTGCCGGGCGTGCGGCAAGTGCGCTCGTTCATGGTGCTCAAGGAAATCCTGTCGACGCATGCGCTGCCGCTGTAGCGCGGCAGGGCAGCGGGTTTTCGCGTCGGGCGTCCGCGCGGAACGAATCGCGATTGCACCGTTCATACGCCGATTCGCGGCCTTGACTATCATGCGCCGATGCAGGGCAGATGCTGCATGTCGCGACAACCCAACTGTGAGGGCATCATGGCAAGACAGACGATGGCGGAATATCTGGCGAAGACGCTTGCAGCAGCGGGCGTCGAGCGCATCTGGGGCGTGACGGGCGACAGCCTGAACGGCCTGTCGTTCAGCTTGAGCCAGATCAGCTCGATTCGCTGGATGCACACGCGGCACGAGGAAAGCGCGGCGTTCGCGGCCGGCGCCGATGCGGCGTCTACCGGGCGGCTCGCGGTGTGCGCGGGCAGTTGCGGCCCCGGCAACCTGCACCTGATCAACGGGTTGTACGACTGCCACCGCAACCACCAGCCGGTGCTCGCGATCGCCGCGCACATTCCGTCCACGGAGATCGGCCTCGGTTACTTCCAGGAAACCCATCCGCAGGAGCTGTTCCGCGAGTGCAGCCACTTCGCCGAACTCGTGACGAACGCATCGCAGTTCCCGCGCGTGCTGGCGCGCGCGATGCGCACCGCGATCGACGAGCGCGGCGTGGCGGTGATCGTGCTGCCGGGCGATATCGCGCTCGGCGACGGTCCGGACGAGGCGCCGGCGTGGAGCGAATCGGCGCCGCCGTCGATCCTGCCGGCCGATGCCGATCTCGACCGGCTCGCGGCGCTGCTCAACGGGTCCGACGCGGTCACGCTGCTGTGCGGCAGCGGCACGCAGGGCGCGCACGACGAAGTGGTCGCGCTGGCCGACACGCTCGGCGCGCCGGTCGTGCACGCGCTGCGCGGCAAGCAGTTCGTCGAATGGGACAACCCGTTCGACGTCGGAATGACCGGGCTGATCGGTTTCAGCTCCGGCTATCACGCGATGGAATCGTGCGACACGCTGCTGATGCTCGGCACCGATTTCCCGTATCGGCCGTTTTATCCGACCCATGCGAAGGTCGCACAGATCGACTGGAAGGGCTCGCAACTCGGCCATCGCGCGCCGCTCGCGCTCGGGCTCGTCGGCACCGTGAAGGAAACGATCGCGGCGTTGCTGCCGCGGCTCACGCGCAAGACGCAGCGGCGCTTCCTCGAGAATGCGCTGAAGCACTACGCGGCCGCGCGCAAGGGGCTCGACGATCTTGCGGTGGCTGAGCCGCCGGGCCGCGCGATTCATCCGCAGTACCTGACGAAGATCGTCGACGAAGTCGCGGCCGACGACGCGATCTTCACGGCCGACGTCGGCACGCCGACACTCTGGGCCGCGCGCTACCTGACGATGAACGGCAAGCGGCAACTGCACGGCTCGTTCAACCACGGGTCGATGGCGAATGCGATGCCGCAGGCGCTCGGCGCGCAGGGCGCGCATCCGGGCCGGCAGGTCGTGTCGCTGTCGGGCGACGGCGGCCTGTCGATGCTGCTCGGCGATCTGTTGAGCGCACGCCAACTGAAGCTGCCGATCAAGATCGTCGTGTACAACAACAGCCTGCTCGGCTTCGTGTCGATGGAACTGAAGGCGGCCGGCTATCTCGACACGAACGTCGACCTGAGCCCGACCGACTTCGCGGCGATCGCGAAGGGCGCGGGTATTTTCAGCGTGCGCGTCGAGCATTCGGAGAACGTCGAGCACGCGTTGCGCACGGCGTTCGAGCATGACGGGCCGGCCGTGGTCGACGTCGTCACGTCGAAGTACGAGCTCGCGATGCCGCCGAAGATCGAGCTTGCGCATGCGAAGGGCTTCAGCCTGTTCATGCTGCGCGCGATCCTCAGTGGGCGCGGCGACGAGATCGTCGAGCTGGCGAGAACGAATTTGCGGTGAGAGGGCGGCGCAAGCGGGACGGGCGCCGGCCGCTGATCCGGCACGAATTGATCGGGTAAATCAGGGACAATCTTCACGTCACCTTAAGTTTGCGTTTCCTAGAATCGATTGATCGTCGCGTGTCCCGCGGCGGACCGATTCGCCCAGGAGGATGCGCATGAACCTTGCCCGTGTCGCCGTAGCCCTGTCCCGCGCAGTCATCGGCACCCCGCCGCCGACCGCGCAAGCGCCGGAGACCCGCCTATGACGTGGCCGAACGCGTGGCGTGTCTCGGCACTGTTCGTGCGCGAGTGGGTCGGCCGGCCGGCCGCGGTGGGCGCGTTGTGCCCGAGTTCGCGGCATCTGGCGCGCGAGATGGCCGATGCGGTGCCGGACGGCGACGGGCTGGTCGTCGAACTCGGCGGCGGCACCGGCGCGATCACCGCGGCGCTGCTCGAACGCGGCGTCGCGCCCCGGCGTCTCGTGGTGGTCGAACGCTCGCCGGCGTTCGTGCGGCATCTGCGGCGACGCTTTCCCAGGATCTCGATCGTGTCGGGCGACGCGCGGCAACTCGAGCGGCTGCTGCCGCCGGGGGCCACGGTCGACGCGATCGTCTCGTGCCTGCCGCTGCGCACGCTGCCGCGTGACGACGTGGCGGCGATCGTCGGTCAATGTCGTCGCGTGCTGGGCGCCGACGGTGTGATGATTCAGTTTACGTACGATTTGCGGCCGCCTGGCCGCCATCCGCTAGGTGATTCGGCATTTACTGCCTGCAGTAGCCGGATCGTCTGGGCAAATTTTCCACCTGCGCGCATCGTGACCGTGCGCAATGCTGCTGCCGAAACGCCGCGACTCGTCGAGTATTGACATCATGCGACCGTGTTGGAACGCGCTGACGACGCGTTGCGTAGCGAACGCCCCGGTCGTGGCTTTGCGGCATGCGTTTCTACGTCCATGGCTCCGTCGGCCTGGATTTCGAGTGCGTACGATGCTTTCCGCGGCGGTGCCGACAGCTCCAGTTTTCAATATTGCGATGTCGTGCGTTCGATTGTGCGCGGCCAGATCCGATGTCGATTTAAATGTTCTCTGAATTGACCGCACTGCCTCGACACGAATCGTCAAAGTCAATTTTCAATTGTTGACAGTGATGGATGAGTCTTGTGCGAGAATTCAGTATGCATGGCGTAAGGTTTTGACGCGATATTCTCCATACGAGACATCGGATCGTCGATTTCCGTGCAGGGACGATTCTGTTGGCGTGCGCTGATCGGCGCGTTCAGGTACAGGCACCGTGAACGGAGTGATGGACGCGCGGTTAAAAAGGGGCGGGGTCGCTGGGGATTTTCGGCGCCCCATGACATTCGACTGACGAACGGGGCGATAAATGTCTGGCGTGCTGGACGAGCTTCTGCGAGGCTACAGCGACCTGCGCCGCTATCTTTCCAGGCGGCTGAGCAGCGACGACGCTGCCGATCTTGCGCAGGCTTCGTTCGAGGTGGCGCTTCGCTATGCTCAGCAGAACGAAGTGCGGTCGCCGGCTGCGCTGATGTTCCATGTTTCGAATAACTTGCAGATCGATGCGGCGCGACGCCGCCGATTTTTCCCCCAGCAATTGTGCGAAGACGTCGGCGACGAAGGCATTGACCGGCTCGTGCGTTCCGATGTGACGCCGGAGCGCGAATGCATCGCGCGCGAGTCTCTCGATCAGGTGACGCGGGCGCTGGACGGGTTGCCGCCCCGGTGCCGCGAAGCATTCGTGCTTTGCAAGTTGCATGGCCTTTCGTACGAAGAGGCAGCGCAGGAAATGGACATCAGTCCGACCGTCATCAAGAAGTACCTGGTTCAGGCAATGAAAGCGTGTCGGGACGCTGTGCTATAACTGCGCAACCGCGCGCATTGCACGGGGCCGCCGTTGACAGTCGACATGCCACTTACCCAGGCCGAGATAGACAAAGCCGATGACTTGCTCGTTTCGCTGATGTTCGGTAGCGACGCGGAGAAGTCGCGCGCGCAAATCGAGCTTGAATCGTGGGCGGGCAATATCCCGGAGCGGCGCCAGTACCTGGCTGATCATCATGCGGCGGAGCGTGTCGTCGATGCACTGAGCGACGACCTCGGCCGACGGTACAAGCGGCACGTAGGTCCCGCCGTTCACCCTCCAGCTCGTACCGAAGAGCGAATTTCCCAGCCCGTGCCGAGCGGCCGGCGTACGGGTGTTCGCGTAGCGACCTATGGCGCAGCGCTCGCATTGTTCGGCGCAATTTCGACGCTCTGGATCGTCAACCCGATCCTGACGAGCCAGCACCTGCGAACCTCGATCGGCGAGCACGTCGATGTCGCACTCGCCGACGGCAGCCACGTTACGCTCAATACCGATACGGAAGTGATCTTCGTGAACCGGCTCCGCTCGCGCGATGCGACGATTCAACGGGGCGAGGCGCTGTTCTCGGTTGCCCATAGCCTGGTGCGGTCGTTCGACGTGTCGGTGGGCACGGCCAACGTCCGGGATATCGGCACGCGCTTCACGGTGCGGAAAATGACCGAGGGCGTGGACGTTGCCGTGCTGGAAGGCCGGGTCGAGCTGACCGCGTCCGCAGGCGCTGCGCCGGTACCGTTGCAGGCCGGCCAGGCCGCGCGCGCCGATCGCGTGGGGAACGTCGAACTGCAGGACCAACAGCAGTTCGATGCGATGGTCGGCTGGAAGGATAACCGCCTGCAATTCAACGGGACGCCGTTGCGGGACGTCGTCCACGAAGTGCAGCGCTATCGCAAGCAGCCGATCGTGCTCGCCGATGCACGGGTGGGCGACTATCGCGTGACGGGCGGGTTTTCCAGTGCGGACCCCGACTTGCTGTTGAAGACGTTATCGAGCGTCGTGCCGGTGACCGTCGACATTCAGCCGGCGGGTACGGCCGTGATTGCGCCGCGTCGTTGATACGCTCGACGGCATGCGTCGCCTGACCGTCTGGGTGCGGACTGCCGCTATCGAAGGCGGCTGTTGGTAAAAATAATTGCAGGCTGCCGACTGGTCCCTTCCTGCGTCTCGTTCGCCTCGTTGACAAAGAGGTGCGTGGCGCGTGTGTCGCGTCGATCAGGTACAAAGGGACGAAGTGGGGCGGGCGAGCATGGGAAAAGCACGGGCGGGCAACAGGATGAAGGGGCTGGCGCGCGCCGCTGCCGCCCTGTGGATACTGTTCAGTTCGCCACTCCATGCTCAATCGGCCGTCGAGTTGCCCGTCCAGCCGCTGGGCAGTGCACTGGTACGTCTGGCGAGCGCCATGGGCGTCAACATTCTCGCGCCCGACAAGCTCGTTGCGGGCCGGCAAGCGCCGGCCGTATCGGGGCACATGTCGTTGCGCGACGCGCTCGATCGCCTGTTGGCCGGCACCGGACTGAAAGCCGTGGCACGCGGCGACAAGACTTATGTGATCGAGGCGTCGTCTTCGGTGCCGCAATCGGCGCTGCCGGAGTCGGCTGAATCCGTGTTGCCGACGATCGAGGTCAACGCGAGCGCAATTTCCGATGCGCTGGGCTTCGTGAGCGAATCGTCGAGCGCGGCGACTCGCACCGACACACCCGTCGTGCTACTCCCGCAGTCGATTCAGATTCTGAACCGGAAGTTGCTCGAGAGTCAGGGTACGCAGTCGGTATCCGATGCGCTCGCTTATCTCGGCGGCGTGACGACGAGCAATTACGGCGGCGTCCAGGCCCAGGCGACCGTCCGCGGATTCAATGCGCCGGTGACGGTCAACGGTCTGCCGACGGCGCTCGGGCTGAGTTCGCAGGTCGCCGGCGCGTTGAGCATCCCGATCGACGGCATCGAGAAGGTCGAGGTGCTCAGGGGGGCGGACTCCATTCTGGCCGGCGCAATGGATCCGGGCGGGATCGTCAACGTCGTCACCAAGCAGCCGACCGAGAAGCCGGTGCGCGAGGTGGCGATGCAGGTCGGCTCGTTCGGGGACTGGAAACAGGCGATCGACCTGGGTGGCCCGTTCGGCGGCGACAAGCGCCTGACTTATCGTTTTGTCCTGTCGGCCGAGAGAACCGGCGAGAGCACGTATGGATACGACGGTTCCAAATCTCTCTACGTCGCACCGTCGGTGAGCTGGAAATCGGCCGGCACATCGATCGTCGTCGGCTACCGTCATCAGGTGCAGGACGTGCCGCTCAATGCGACGACGCTGTTCGGCCCTGACGGGTCGCCGGCGAAAGTGTCCTTGCCGACGGCCCAGCCTGGCGGGACGCTCGTCCAGTCGGACGACGTCGACGTCGATTTCAAGCATCGATTCAACGAGATCTTCTCGATCGAAAGTCGCACCGTTTATTCGCGCTATATCGAGAAATATTCGAATACCGGATACTGGCCGGTATCTTTTGCTTCGACTCCCGACTCGACCTACTTCAATGCACTGGCCGGCGATCATCATGTACTCAACGTATTGACCGACAACAACCTGAATGCCCGATTCTCGACCGGCCCCGTCAAGCACGTGGTACTTGCCGGGTTCCAGTATTCGGTGAGCTGGGAAAGTTCAAGTCTCCCGGCCGGTGGCGACAGTTTGCTGGCGGCGCCATTTCCGAGCCCTGTATTGCCTCCCTATAACGGGTCGTTCGTCTATAACGATCCCGGGAAAAATTACTTCAGCAACACGTATCTGCAAGATCAATTGTCCTGGGGGCGGCTGCATGTGACGGCGAGTGTCGCCTATGGGAAGTCGCAGTCGCCCGGCGCGGCATCCCAGCATGCGTGGCTGCCCAATTTCGGCGTGCTTTACGAGCTGACGGACACCTTGTCCGTCTACGCGAGCTCGATGCGCAGCTTCTATCCGCGACACGGTTATACGTTGACGGCAGGCGGGACACCGCCGCCGTATTCGGGACGCTCCGTCGAGGCAGGCGTGAAGCTGAATCTGCTCGACGATCGCCTGGCGTTGACCGCGGACGTGTTTCGAACCGAGTCGGCAACCGTCGTTCAGCCAATCCCGGGTACCGGCCTCGTCGATCTGCAAGGTGGACAGGTGACCCGCGGTGTCGAGGCCAGCGCAACCGGGCGATTGTTGCCCGGCCTCAACCTCAATGCGAGCTACGCCTACAATGCCGTGCAAAGCGGCCCGGGTCTGCCGCGTCACGCGGGTTCGTTGTGGCTGACCTACGATCTTCAGGGAGAACGGTTGAAGGGCTGGGGCGGCGGCATCGGCGTGCTGGCGCGTACCGAAACATTCGTCGGGGAAGGCAGTGGCAATCGCTTGCCGGGGCAGGTCCAAACCGACTTCGGCATCTGGTATCGGGCGAAGCACTGGTCCACCACGCTCAGCGTCAAGAACGTATTTGATCGTGTGCTCTACCAGTCCGGTGCAACCAACAATCAAGCGTTTCTGCAGCCCGGCAGGCTGGTCTATCTGACGGCACGCCGCGACATCTAGCCTCGGCGCCTTCCTACCGGCAACCGGCCGCAACGGTATCGTGCCGCGCGGTATCGATGCCGAATGCCGCCGGGAGCAGCAGTCCCGGCTCGGACCGAGGCAGACGGCAGTCATTGAATATAAAAGCATAATCAATGTCGGAGGCCCGATAGAGATTTTTGCAAAAAATCGACTGGTCCGTTTTCCTGCGTCATTCGCCTTTGCATATAGAGACGTCGAAACGACTTCGTCTGGCAATCGATAGTTGGCTCGTCACGCCGGCTGGGCGTTCGTACGGCATCAGCGTATGGCCGATCGAGAGCGGAGCGTCCCCGTCGACGAACTCGGCAAGGCAGTGAGGTGGTGTTGGCATCGATTCGAAGCGTGAAACTCCATGGCAATCGATATGGATTCCTGATTGTATGGGGGCGGCGATGACATGTCGGTGATGCGGATCGTCATTCTGTTAAGGACTTGGTCAAGTACTGAAGTCCGGAGCAGAGGCATAGGGTCGGGCGTGCGATGGATAAATTCACCAGATATATACAAAGGAAATGTGAGCTGGAGGCGCAGATCGCCAGGGACCGTGAGCTGGTCCGTGACGAGATCCTCATTGAAATCATGCTTGCGATCGAAGAATTCAACTTCGATTCAAGCGAGCTTTTTCCTGGCGGAAAGAAGCGAAAAATCAAGCCGAAATACTTTGATCCGCAAAGCGGGGCGGTGTGGAGTGGAAGAGGGCGTGAGCCGCTCTGGTTGAAAGGCAAGAATAGGCGAGATTTCGAACTCGAGTCGACGGAGTGACGCGAAACGGCGTAGCAGGAGGCGGCTGCGAATAATGCCGCCGCAGTTCCCGGTGAATCGAGACGTCGAGGTTCATACAGCTTTGGCCGTGTCCGGTAATCCTCGTAACCGGACACTTTGCGCATCATCACCCCTCATGCGCACTTTTTATTCTGAAAGACGGAGATTGGTGGCGGACGCTATTGAGGAATGAGACGTGAGTACATTTCGGGAAGTCAGAATCCAGGCGTTGCAGCAGGCGTTGATGGACGAAGCACGTGGATTTTGGATCGACAACGAAGTGGCGGAAAGCGTGATCGCCAAACTCGACAACGTGACGCTAGCCGCAAGGATATCGATTGTCAATCGGAGATCGGCATCCACGGAGAGAGACGAATTGCAGAATCGGCTTGATCTAAATGGCGACGCGTCGAACTCGTCGTCGTGACATGAAACTGATTATTTCAAGGAGGTGGACGGATTTCATTGATGGTTTTTTCTGGATGAACAAATTTGATCGACATGTGGAAGGTTGAAATGAAACTCAACAAGAAATTCACCCTGCTTGCGGCCATTTCGCTGCTCGCAAGCGCATCGACGGCTTTCGCCGCATCTTCGGGGACGCCGGTTGCATCGTCGGCAACGGGCACGCTCGCCGTGACCGGGGCGCTCGTTCCCGGCACCTGCAACGTCACGTTGCAAGGTGGCGGCAAAGCCGATTACGGCACCATCAGCAGCGCATCGCTGAATGCTTCGTCGACGACCGGTACCGCACTGCCTACCTCGGCGCCGATTCCGATGACCGTGTCCTGTTCGGCTCCCACGCAGATCGCCTTCCGGATTCTGGACAATCGCGCTGCCAGCCTGACAAGCATCAAGTCCGGCAGCAATGTGACGTTGCAACTGAACAGCGGCACCGTTGCGAAATGCGCGTCCTCGTGCCCGGGCTATCTGGCCTACGGTCTCGGTACGGTCAGCAGCACGAACAACACTGCCGTGGGCGTTTATTCGATCACCGCGGACACGTTTGCGGTCGATGGAACCGCGGGTGCGGCTGCCGCGACCTACGGCGCGGACAGCAAGGGCAGCTTCGGTCCTTACTCGCACGCGACCGCAGTTCAGGCGTATTCGCAACCGAGCGGGTACTGGACCTGGGTTTCGAGCGTCACCGCCACCGCACCGGTAATGGGTCAGGTGTTTACGACGAATCTGTATGTCACACCGACGATCAACAACACCAGCGCGCTTCCGTTGAACACGAATATCAAGCTCGACGGCAACGCGACCGTCACGATTTTCTATATCTGATGTTCGAGCGTGACACATTAGCTTGAGGACGACATGAAAAAACGAATCATCGAAGCGGCGCTTGCTGGCGCCGCACTGAGTCTGGCCGGCGCTTCGTTTGCTGGCCCGCCCGTTCCCGGCCCGACCGCGACGCTGACGGTGACGGGCACGATCACGCCGCCGTCGTGCACGCTGTCGCTCGGCGCAAACGGTAATGCAGCATTCGGCACGACGCCGCTGAGCAGCATTTCCAACAATGCGACCGGCACCGTGCTGACGAATCCGCAGACGGTCCCGCTGACGATCACCTGCACCGGCAATACGCAGGTGGCATTCGGCGTCAAGGACAACCGCGCAGCCAGCGTGGTGAGCGGGCTGACGGCCAACTGGGCGTCGGGTATCGCATCAGGGACGACGAGCGCGACGAATGCGTTCGGCCTCGGCCAGTCGAGCTCGAAGAACATCGGCGCTTACACGCTGACGGCCAACACGTTCGCGGTGGGTGGTACGGCCAAGACCCCGGCCACGATCACGTTGACGAACGAGACGCTGGCGCCGGCGGCGTCGACGTCGGCAGGCCTGGTCGTGAACCCGAGCGACGCCACCAACCTGATCACGTGGGCGGACAGCTCGTCGTCGACGGCCGCATCGACCGGCCAGACCTTCACAGCCAACATTGTCGTGACGCCGACGGTGAATCAGTCGAGCGCACTGCCGACGAGCGGCAACATCACGTTCGACGGCAACGCGACGTTCACGGTGTATTACCTGTAAGGGCCTCGAGGCGCCGTCTCGCCGGCGCCTCGTCTTCAAGACGTTTTCTCTCGTGCTTATCATGAAAAACAGGATTGCTAATAAATATGGCGTGCCGATTATCGCCAGCCTCGCGCTGTTAAGCACGACAAGCCATGCAGACAACCTCAAGCTCGAGTCCTCGGTGGTACTGGTCGATGCAGGAAAGGGGGAGGCGTCGCTTGGCGTACTCAACAACGACAAAGGCCCGTTGCTGATGGTGACGCGCCTGGAGAAGATCCCGGAAGAACCGGTGCAGCGTCTGACCGTCACCCCACCGGTCGCACGGGTCGAGCCGGGCGATACGCAGGTCGTACGATTCTTCCTGGTCAGCAAGGACGACATCAAGGTCGAGCATCTGGAGCGCGTCAGTTTCGAAGGCGTCCCGCCGAAAGACGACAACTCCGTTCACATCTCGATCAGGCAGAACATTCCCGTGATCATCCGGCCGAAGAATCTGGCCCGGAACGACGAGCCGTGGAAGCTGCTGACATGGGCCCGCAACGCGTCCGGATTCTCGGTGAAGAATCACGGCCCGTACGTCGTGCGCATGGCGCAAGCGGCGACGCTTCTGCCAAGCAAGACCGCGGTTGCATTGCCCCGGACCTACATCCTGCCGGGAGAGACGCTCGATATCAAGACGAAAGCCCCGAGCGCGTCGGATACGGACATCGAAATCAGTCCGGCTTCGCTGTACGGCTACATCGTCGGCAAGTATCCCGCGAAGATCGGCTCGTCCACCGCTGACGCGGCAACCGCGTCGACCGGCGCGGCCTCCGCCACGGCCACGAGCAATCCTCAATAACAAATCGGCGGCCCATCACCTACATGCAATACCCAGAATGCTTCCCGACGCGGACGCTGACGCACTGCATCCTGCTTGGTCTCGGCGCCGTATCGGCAGCGCATGCGGCCGACACGAAATTCGACGTGGAGACGCTCAAGTCGATGGGTATCTCGCCGGCGGTGGCGGATTACTACAGCGCCGAGCCGCGGTTTCCATCCGGCGCGAACGCGGTGACGCTGATCGTCAACGGGACGCGGATGGCGACGACAACGGTGCAGTTCGATCGGAACGGCGCACCGTGCCTGACGCACGACGTGCTCGATCGCGCCAACGTCGAATGGCCGGGGCGCGAAGCGGCGACGGCCTGCGTGAACCTCAAATCGGTTTATCCGGATGCGGTCACGACGCCGAAGCCGTCGCAGAACACGCTCGAATTGCTCGTGCCGCCGGAAGCGGTGCGCTCGCGGGATCCCGCGCCCGTCTACGGGCAAGGCGGCCGGGGTGCGATGCTGAACTACAACTTGTTCACGGTTCGCACGCAGGCGCCCGGCTCGCATAGCAACACGTATTACGCAGACACGACGTTCGGCTTCAACGCGGGCGACTGGCTGTTTCGAAGCCACGAAATCTACTCGGGGCAGGACGGCAAAAGTCAGTTCCAGCATCAGGAAGCCTATATCCAGCGCACGTTCACGCAATACAAGTCGACGTTTCAGGCAGGCCAACTGAGTCTGCGCAGCAATCTGTTTTCCGCGCCGCTGTTTACCGGTGTGCAGATTTTCCCGGAAATGCAGCTCGGCGAAGACAGCAGCACGAGCGTCTCGGGAATCGCGCAGACACCTTCCCGAGTCGAAGTGCGGCAAGCCGGCGTGCTGATCTATTCGACGCTGGTTCCGTCCGGGCCGTTTACGCTGAACCGGCTGCCGCTGATCAACGGCAGTTCGGACCTGCAGGTCACCGTGATCGAGGCCAACGGCTCTCGGCACGGGTTCATGGTGCCTGCCGCGTCGTTCGCGAACAATTTCGTCTCGCCGGAGAAGGGCGTGTCGTTCGCGATGGGCAAGCCGCGAACGATCGGCGGCGACGTCTCGTATCTGCGGAGCAACTGGTTCGTGACCGCGACGGACGTGATGCCGCTGCCGCACCTCCACGCGAACCTGACCACGGGTCTGCTGGTGGGGCAAGACTATCGGTCGATCGGGCTGGCGGTGGACGGTTCGCCGACGCGGCGCGTTCGCGCGTATGTGCGCTCGGTATTCGCAGACGACGCGCGCATCGACCACAAGGGCTTCAAGGGACAGTCGGGGATCAGTGCGATCCTGACCGAAGCGATGGCGCTCAGCGCATCGGTGACGCATCAGACTCGCGGTTACCGCGAGCTGGCCGACTCGCCGAGCTATCTCGACCTGTACTACGCGAACACGAAAGACACGTTCAATACCACGGTGTCCTATTCGACACGGAATTTCGGTGGCTTCAGTGCCGGCTACACGCGCATTGCCAGTTTCGACGGTTCGAACAGCAACCGCGCGCTGCTGAGCTGGAACAAGAATTTCAAGAAGGTATCGGTGTCGGTGAGCGCGGATATCGGTTCCGGGCGCGGCATGTCGAACCTGTACTACGCGAACATCAGCTTCCCGATCGGCGACAACGCCGGATACGTGTCGGCCAACGTATTCCGCACCGGCGACCAGACCCAGGCCGGCGTCACCTACGACCAGCAGGTCAACGACTACTTCGGCTACAACGTGGCCGCGGCGACGCAGGCCCCCGGCGGGCATCAGAACTACAGCGCAAGCGTTCGGGTGTTGCCCAAGTACACGCAGTTCGGCGCAACGGCCACCGCGACGAGCAACAGCGCGCAGTCCTATTCGGCAAGCCTGACCGGCGGCGTTGCGTTCGACGGCGTGCATCCGCTGTTCTCGCCGTATGCGATCGGCGATACCTATGCGGTCATGCAGGCGGGCGACCTGTCGGGTGCGCGCATCGTCACGCCGGCGGGCCCGGTATGGACGGACTATTCGGGCCGCGCCGTCGCGCCCAACCTGACGCCGTATCGCAACAGCCGTCTCGAGCTTGGCGTCGACGGGCTGCCGCGAAACGTGGAGGTGAAGGATGCCGTCAACGTGCTCGACGCGGGGCGCGGTTCGGTCGGCCGTGTGGCGTTCAAGGCGGTACGCATCCGTCGCCTTCTGCTGACGGTGCACGATGCCCAAGGCAAGTCGCTCGAAGGGGCGAGCGTGCTGGCGCCGGACGGCCGGTTCCTGACGATCGTCGGCCCCGAAAGCAAATTGTTCGTCGACGCCGAGCAGTTCGCAAACGGCGCGCTTCAGCTCAAGCCCGAGTCCGGGCCGGCGTGCTTCATTCACTTCAAGCCGAATGCGCATCCGGATGACAACGCGATCTACGAGACCGCGTCGACCGTGTGCGCGGGGAACTGATTCATGTCGAATCCATCGAGTACGAGTCGAACGCTGGTCGCGACAGTCATCGCGTGTTGCATGACGCCGGCGCACGCCGGTTTGCCGTTGCCGGGCCAGCCGTTCAATCAGGGTATGCCCGTCGCGCCGGGTCAGGCGCTCTCGCCAGGCCAGGTTGTAGCGCCGGGCAGGAATATCACGTCACTCAACAAGGGGCCGTTCGGGCGTATCGGGCAAGCGATCGGCACGCGGGGGAACGCATCGTCCGAATGTGTGCTGACGCTGAGCAGCGCGAAGATCGATTTCGGGCGCTACAACAGCGGAGCAGCGGCAAATGCGGCACCCGGCGCGCAGATCCCGATCGGCACCCGGGGGACGAATCTGCAGGTTGCCTGCCCGCAGCCCGGGTATGTCGCGATCACGTTGCACGGGCAGACGCGTCCGGACGGGGCTCGATATGCGTTCGGGCAGTCGGGTGACGTGACCGTTACCGCACGTTCGGCACAAGCCGACGGGCGGACGATTCGCGTCGGGCTGGTCGACACGCCCGGACAGGTTCCGCAGATCTGGCAGGACGAAGTGAAGTGGCTGCCGGGGAAGACGCTGGTGCTGGGCGAGCCGAACGTTACGCCGTTCAGCCAGGCGAGCGTTCAACTGACCGTCGAAGCGAATCTCGACTCGACCAAGGCGCATCCGACCGGTGCGTTGTCGCTGACGAATTCGCTTCAGTTCAGTCTGTTCCGCTGGGAAAAGTAGCGACGCGACGGCGACGCAGGTTTCGACGGACGGCAACGGGTGCATCGAGCGTATTGGAAGAACGGGTATGAAGCCATGTGTCGATGCCTGTCAGCCGTACTGGAACGGCATCCCCGAGGTAATGATCGATCGGAATCGAGGAGAAAATCGGTGACCAATACGCAGCACTATTCGGCGGCGATCATGTCGGACGGACAACGCATTCTCGACGTCATCGAGCCGGGCCGAGCCTACGAGCCGGCCAGATTGGCCAGTCAACTCGGCTTGAGAACCTCGGCGGTTCGGGCGTGGCTGGAACACTGGGTCGCTGCCGGCAAGCTTGAACAAGGCATGTTTCAGAACGCCGACGGCGGCCGCAGGGTGTGTTTCTTTCTTCCTTCGGGCAACACGCCGTTGTGCGCTCACGACGAAGCTCGGCGTGTGGTCGAGGTGCGTGCGCATGACGTACTCGAGGCGATGAAACCGGGTGTCGGCCATCGTGTCCGGGAAATCGCGACGCGGCACGTGCTGCCGCTACACCGGGCGACGGCGCTGCTCTCCCTGTTGCTCCGGGATGGGCGGGTGATCAGGAAAACGGGGGGCGGAACTCACCGCCGGTACGACCTGTACTACGTCGCGGGCACCGAGCCCGATTCCGTCACGCGGGTCGCGGCAACGCCTGCACCGGCACATACGCACGCGACGGCACCGTTGTCCAGTCAACCTGCGTACGACGCCGAATATGCCCGCGCGCTGCGATCGCTGCGCGACATCTGCACGGCGAACCGTGGTCGATCGTAGCCGGTTCGTCGAGAGACGAATGTAATCGTTCATGTGAGCACGCGTGTCGCGAGGAAACGAATGAGCCGAATTCAACAGCGCCACGGAAGACGTATGGGCGAGCATCTGTTCAATCGCTGGATCGCTGCGGGGCTCTTCAACGGCGATATCGAGAAAGCGGGTGGAAGTACGGCCAACGAACGAAGCCTGATGTGCGACATGCTGGCCAGCCGGCTGGCCGTCGCGTTTCTCAAGGGCGAGGTCGCCTGTGACGCCGGGCTTCGTGCGATGGGAAATCTGATCGTCGTTTCGAATACGCACTTGTCTCCATTTTGCTGGGCGGTTTTCGACGCATTTGCGGCCGGGATTTATGGTGCAGATGAAATCTCGATATATCTTGATCCGGTTCTGACGTTCACGGTCCCGCAGATAAAACAGGCACTTGCGCGCCACGAGAATGGGCGCGAAGCCGGTGCGCAGGCTTCCGGGTAGCTGGCGGGCCAGAGCGAATTCCGCCGGGAGAGGCATTTTCTGGCATTGGTGGTCGTTGATGTGTTTCGCAATACTTATTTTGTAGTTGTGTGTTCGATGTTCGTTGTTTTTTTAAACATGAAGATCAGGATGGCTATGAAAAAATATGCGCAAATCAAATCGCGATCGGATGATTTAATGTCGAACGGTCGCGCGTGGCGTTTGCCGGCCGCGCTCGTGTTGAGCGCTGTGCTGTCGAGCGCATGCGGTGGCGACGACGGTCCGTCGGCCTCGTCGGCTGCGCCGGTCGAAACGCCGACCGGCACGCCTACGCTCGCGGCCGACAAGCCGTACTTCGATCCGGTCGCCTACGGCAACCGAGCCGACGATTCGATCGACGATACCAACGAAGACGGCGCGATAACTCATCACGTCGTGACACTCAACGGGACGCCAATCCAATACACTGCGACGGCGGGCCATCTCGTGACGACCGATCCCGATAGCTCGCAGCCAAACGCGAAAATCTTCTACGTCGCATACACCGCCGATGGCAAGGATGCGAATACGCGTCCGGTCACATTCTTCTACAACGGCGGGCCGGGTTCCGCTGCGGTCTGGCTGTTGCTCGGCTCATATGCGCCGAAGCGAATCAAGACCTCGATGCCCGACTACACGCCGCCGGCGCCATACACAATCGAGACAAATCCCGACAGCCTGCTCGACAAGACCGATCTCGTGTTCATCAATCCGGTGGGGACCGGTTATTCGACGGCGATCGCACCGGCGAAAAACAGGAACTTCTGGGGTGTCGACCAGGATTCGTCTTCGCTGAAGCAGTTCATCAAGCGCTACCTGACCGCGAACCAGCGCTGGAACTCGCCGAAATTTCTTTACGGCGAGTCGTACGGTACACCGCGTACCGCCGTACTTGCGAA
Source organism: Burkholderia sp. ABCPW 11 (assembly GCF_001523445.1). NCBI lineage: Bacteria > Pseudomonadati > Pseudomonadota > Betaproteobacteria > Burkholderiales > Burkholderiaceae > Burkholderia > Burkholderia sp. ABCPW 11. The sequence goes on from NZ_LOVM01000039.1 coordinate 19,217, forward strand.
TGCACTGCACAGCGACGGCGTCGATCTGAACGGGATCGTGCTGCAATCGTCGATTCTCGATTTCCGCCATGGCGACGATCCGGTTGGCCTGCTACCGACTTACGTCGCCGATGCGTGGTATCACAAGAAGTTCACCGCGCCGACCCAGGCGACGACGCTTGCGGGTGTGATGTCGGAGGCCGCGCAGTTCGCGTCGGGTGACTTCGCGACGCTGGCGAAAGACGCGATCGCCGCGAATGCGGCGGTGACGGCAACGCGCTACGACCCGATCCTGTCTGCCGGTGTCGATGCGGCTTTCGCGGCGGCAGGCAGCCCGTCGTCGATGAAATGGACGGACATCATCGCGTACTTCGAGACGCAACCCAACGCAAGCGCGCTGCTACAGAAAACGCTGGCGTATTTCGATGCTGCCGACGCGGCGTCCAGTCTCCCGGCGCCGAGCGATGCTGCCGTGCAACGCGTTGCGCAGTACATCGGCATCGACGAGACGCTGGTGCGGAAGGCAAAACTGCTCGTCGATACCGACACGTTCCAGCGCAACCTCGTGCCGGGACGCAGCGTCGGCGCATATGATGGCCGCGTGACGACGACCAACCTGGGGGTGGCGGCCGACGTGAGCCTGATCAACAACGACGCATTCGATCGCGCAACGAACGGCGTATACATCGCTGCCTGGAACGTCTATTTGAATCAGGAGCTGAAATACACGTCGAACTCCGCGTTCACCGGTATCACCAACGTGTCGTGGGACTGGACGCACAAGGACCCGACAGGCAAGACGTCGCACGGCCGCGGCAATCTGAACACGGTCACCGATCTGGCCGCGATCATGGGGATCAATCCGGACCTGAAGGTGTTCCAGGCGAGCGGCTATTTCGATGACGTGACGCCGTGGTACCAGACCCGGATCGACTTGCAGAACATGCAGATCGACCCTGCACTGCGCAAGAATCTGCAGATCAACGAATATCCGTCCGGGCACATGATTTATCTCGATCCCGAATCGCGCACCGCGTTGCGCGGCGACCTGCTGAAGTTCTTCCAGGCGGTCGGTTCTGATCGGGCGGCGATGACGCGGATCCTGCGGTTGCAGAAGGCAGGTCGCGGGACCTGACGCGCGTCGGAACGGACGTCGGTACGACGAGGCCTGTCGTGCGATCGCGGGCCGGCAAACTGCGCAGTGCGCCTTCGAGGCGCTTCCGGATCGTTGCGTCGGCTAGTCCCGCGACGCGTCGTCACGAACGGATCGCCGGGAAACCGCGATGAAACCGCGATGAAACCGCGGCGATTCGTGCAAGGAACGCGTCGACTATCTGGCGTGATCGACGCGTCGTAAGCGGCGCTTGCGGTCCGTTCGGCCGGTATCGTATTGGCGATACGGCAGAGCCGCGGCCGGGTTCCTCGGTGCCCGGCGACGCACGCGGAAAGCTAGACTCGCGTGCTGTTCGCCATCTGCACCGCAGGCCGCGACGCGATGCGCTTGATGAAGCGATCGAGCGGCGTCGCATAGGCTCGCGCGATGACTGCACTGAGTCCTGCTGAAAGCACGAGATACGCGACGAGCAGCGCCAGCTTGCCGTCGCCATGCGTGGCAGACGGCGCCCAGAACGTGCGCAGCGTGCCGAGCACGATCAGATGGAACAGGTACAGCTCGTAACTGAGCCGGCCGCTCCAGCGCAGCGGCGCGAGCATATGGCCGTGAGCGGGCGTGCGTTGCGCATGCGCGCCGATCAGCAACACGGCCGTGCCGAGTGCCATCGCGGACACGCCGAACACATGGCTTTCGGCGATCGGCCACGCGAGATAGAGCGCCGTCATCGCCGTTGCCGTGAGCCATTGCACGGGCGCGGCCGCGAGCGCCTGCCAGCGCGCGCGTTCGGCCAGCAGCGCGGTGCAGCAGCCGATTGCGATGCCGTCGAAGCAGGCGAAGTACGCGTACAGGAAGCCGCCTTCGTCGCCCGGATGCGTATAGCGGTACACGGGGCCGATCGCGGCAACCAGCAGCCAGAACGCGAACAGCAACGTGTCGCGGCGCAGTGCGATGCACAGCAACGGGAACGACAGGTAGAACACTTCTTCGACCGACAGCGACCACAGTACGCCGAGCGCGTAGTTGACCCATCCGTACGCGCCGATCAGCACGTTCATCCAGAACGTGAGCGACGCCAGGTTCACGAGCCAGTACGACACGGCGACGCCCCGCGGCGCATGGTTCGCGAAGATCGGCACGCCGGCCGCGGCCAGCCCGTTGACGAGCGCGAGCAGCAGAAGCAGGCACGGGACGATCCGCGCGATGCGCGACACGTAGAACGCGCGCACGTCGAGCGTGCCGAGGCTGCCCCAGCGGCGGCGCGCGTTCGACGTGATCAGGTAGCCCGAGATCGCGAAGAACATCGTCACGCCGTAATTGCCGTTGCGCACGATCGCATGGGCCGTGTCCCAGCCGAGCACGCGTGCGAGCGTGGTGTCGCGCAGCGGATACGCGATGTTGAAGTGATGCAGCAGGACGAGTAGGATCGATACGCCGCGCAGCAGGTCGATGCGGGCGTTGCGCGGGGCGGCGCTCATTGTGGCCGGGCCAGTTCGGCGAGCGCCGGCAGTGTCGCGAGAAACGTGTCGCGCGAGCGCAGGCCGGCATTCGGCGTGAGCGCCTGCTCATCCTGGATCAGGTTCGCGAACACCAGCGTGCGCGGCCCCTTCGTCGCCCAGCCGACGAACCAGCCGTACGCGTGCGCGGCGTCGTACTCGAGGCCCGGCGATCCGGTGCCCGTCTTGCCGTGCACGGTCCAGCCGCCCGGCTGCACGTCGAGCAGCGTGATGCGTTCGGTCATGTCGTACGCGTGCGCGCTGACGGGCAGCGTGCGGCGGACGATCTTGCGCATGAACGCGACCTGTTCGAGCGGCGAGATCCGCAGCGACGAGTTGACCCACGCGCCCATCACGCCGGGAAGTTCGCCCTGCTTGCTGGTGACGTCGGCATTGCCGTAGCCGAACGCGCTCGTGTACTGCTGGAAGCGTGCCTGCCCGAGCGCCTGCGTGACCTGCTCCGAATACCAGAAGATCGACAGCTTCATCCAGCGCGCCGGATCGGTCGGCTCGCGCCACGGCGCACCGCCCCAGTCGGGGTAGCCGGCGTGGAAGTCGAGCGTGGGCGTGTGCTCGTCCTTCAGCACGCCGGCGTCGAAGCCCATCAGGCCGATTGCGACCTTGAACGTCGATGCGGGCGTCACGCGGGTCGTGCAATCGCCCTGCTGCACGAGCACGTTGCCGGTGGCGGCGTCGGCGACGACGGTGCAAACGGGATGGGCGCGAGAGGACGCGGCGGCCACGAGGCCGGCGAAGGCGAACAGCGCATGACGCCAATGCTTCAAGTGCAGCTCCTTGGAAAGCGTGCGGAAGGGGTGCGGGGCGGTCGGGGAGCGGAAGGCCGTGCGCAATCGAAGCGACGGCCGGCATTCGATGACGAGGTCGATCGCCGCCGTCGGGGTGGCTCACAGTGTATCGGCGGATCGCCGGCTGTCGACCTGTCATGGTTGACGGGGGCACGCGTGCGGCTTTCACCGGTTCCGGCGGTTCATGTCGTTCACGCACCCGTTGCCGGGCCGATGAAAAAGCCCGCCGGCAGACCTGTGCCTGCGGGCGGGCGAAGACACCTCGCGCCGGACCGACGCGGGTGTCGCGTGAAGAACGGAGAACGGGCTGGCGTCAGAACTTGTGGCGCAGCGCGAGCCGTACGGCCACCTGGTTCGACGTCGACGACGGCGCGTCCGTGCCGGGGATGAATGCGTTGTCGAGGATCGAGTTCGTCCGGTCGCCGGCGATGTGCTGGTACGCGGCCTGCACGTACACGTCGGTGCGCTTCGACAGGTTGTAGTCGGCCATCAGTCCGACCGAATGGATCTTCGGCTTCGCGTCGCCGCTCGATGCGTCGTACTTCTCGAGCGACAGCACGTACTGCGCGCCGACCATGAACGCCGGTGTGATCTGGTACGAACCGTTTACCTCGAAGTTCTGGTACTTGATCGCGCTGACCGTCGCCCCCGGCGCGATGATCGCGCCCGGCGTGCCCAGGTAGCCGTTGCCGGTCGGGTTCTTGTAGTTCGAGTTCGTGTACGCGAAGCCGACCGTCGCCGGCCCGAACGTGTAGTTGATGCCCGCGCCGAACACGCGCATGCGCTCGGCGATGTAGCTCGCGTCGTTCGCGGTGATCGCGCCGGCCGAGCCGTTGCCCGGATGGTTCGCCTGCAGGTACGCGGCGCCGATCAGCAGCCCGCTGTTCTGGTACTGCGCGCCGAAGCTGTACGCGCGGTTGTCGGAGAAACCGGTGCTGTTGCTGAAGCTGTATGCGCCGCCGAACTGGAAGCCGCCAAAATTCGGGCTCGCGTATTTCACCGTGTTGTCGAGGCGGAACGAGTTGTCGGTGTTGTCGTTGTCGAACGGGTGCGCGAGCAGGTAGCCGCCCCAGTTGCCGTTGGCGGTGGTCGGCGCGAGATAGTCGACGACGGAATCGTACTGGCGGCCGAACGTCAGCGTGCCGTACTGCGCCTGGCTCAGGCCGACGTACGCCTGGCGGCCGAACATGCGGCCGCCCTGGCCGAGCCGGCCGCTGTTCACGTCGAAGCCGTTTTCGAGCTGGAAGATCGCCTTCATGCCGCCGCCGAGATCCTCGCTGCCCTTCAGGCCCCAGCGGCTGCCCTGCGCGTAGCCGCTGGCCATTTCGTAGACGTGGCCGGTGCCGACGTTGTTCGTGTAGTTCAGGCCTTCGTCGATCACGCCATACAGCGTGACGCTGCTTTGCGCGAACGCGGGCACGGCGAAGGTTGCCGTTACGGCGAGCGCCGTCAGGGTCTTTTTCATTGATGAGATCTCCGGGATATCCAGCTTGTATCGGTTGTCGTGAGCGCGTCCGGCAAGGCGCGCCCCGTCATCCGGGGCGATCCGGCGCAGCGCGTGCGGCGCCGGATCGCGCAACGCGCGGCGGCGCGGCACCCGGCAACGTCGGGTCGTGTCTCCTCCGATGACACCGCGCATTCTTCCGAAGCCGAAACGGAATCGAAAGCGAGTAATTTCGATGGATGGGATCGGGTTCGCCAATGGGGGGGCGACGGGCGGTTTCGACCGTGGAAACGGGCGGCGCGGCGTCACGATTCGATGTCGGCCGGGCAACGGCGAGCGGCGCGCAATGCCGCCCGCGCCGGGCCGTGGCCGCACCACCGGAAAACGTTGGGAGGCCCGCCGCACGGGCCTCGCAGCGCGTCGGGCGATCGATTGGCGCTGCCGATTGCAATGATCGGAATTACTCGTTTCCCTAAACAAATTGGCGGCTCAAACATGCAGGCTGACCGGGCGTGGATGCGTTCGCGATGCGCCGGTCGCCGCGCCTGCCGCGACGCACAAACAATCAGATCAGATTTGGAGACGACCCACCATGCAGATTCGACGACTGAAAACGGCCCTTCTCGCCGCCGCGGCGATCCTGTCCGCGCCCGCGGCCCATGCGGCCGGCGGCGCGTGCACCGACGGCAAGACGGTCCATTTCGCGGGCATCACGTGGGAGAGCGGATCGTTCGCGACCGAGGTGCTGCGGCAGATCATGGAGAAGGGGTACGGCTGCAAGACGGACGTCGTGCCGGGCAGCACGGCCGCCACCGAAACGGCGCTCGCGCGCAACGACCTGCAGATCTGGGCCGAGCAGTGGACGGGCCGCAGCGAAATCACCGCGAAGGCGGTCGCGTCGGGCGCCGTGAAGCTGATTGGCGACACGCTGCCGGGCGGCACGACGGAAGGCTGGTTCGTGCCCGACTACGTGGTGAAGGGCGATCCGGCGCGCCACATCAAGCCGGTTGCGCCGGGGCTCGTGTCGGTCGACGATCTGCCGAAGTACAAGCAGGTATTCGCCGACGAGGAGGAGCCGGACAAGGGCCGCTTCCTGAATTGCCCGACCGGCTGGGATTGCGAGCGCGTGAACACGCGCCTGCTGCGTGTGCTGAAGCTCGACCAGTCCTATACGAACTTCCATCCGGGCACGGGTGCGGCGCTGGATGCGGCGATCGCGTCCGCGTACCAGCGCGGCGCGCCGATCGTGTTCTATTACTGGGGCCCGGCCGCGCTGATGGCGAAGTACAAGTTCACCGCGCTGAAGATGCCGGCCTATAACGAAGCATGCTGGAAGACGTTGCGCGACGAGAGCAGCACGCACCAGTGCGCGTCGTCGTACATGGTGTCGCGGCTGACGGTCGGCGTGTCGAAGCCGTTCGCCGATGCGAACCCCGATCTCGTCGGCGTATTCGGCAAGGTGCGTTTTCCGATGGACTTCCTGAACCAGACGATCCTCGAGATGACGACGAAGAAGATCGACGGCGCGGCGATGGCCACGCAGTTCCTGAAGACCCGCCCGGACATGTGGAAGCAGTGGGTGCCGGCCGACGTCGCGCAGAAGATCGCCGGCAGCCTGAAGGGCGCGTAACCTGCGCGCGGCGGCGGGCTCGCGCCTGCCGCCGCCGTCACGCGCCTTCGCGGCGCGACGGAGAATCAACATGGACGGTTTCTTTCTGCACCTGTCGATCGCCGACTGGGTCAACAGCGCGCTCGAGACGTTCGTCGCGCAATACGGCGACGGCTTCCATCGTTTCAGCGCGCTGGTCCTGCGCTACCTGCTCGTGCCGCTCGAAGGCGCGTTGCGCGCGGCGCCGCCGTGGCTCGTGCTGCTGGTCGTCGGCGCGATCGCGTGGAACGCCACGCGCCGCATCGGGCTCGGCGCACTCTTCATGCTGCTGCTCTATGCGATCGGCTGCTTCGGCCTGTGGGACAAGCTGATGCAGACGCTCGCGTTGATGCTCGTCGCGACGGTGCTGTCGGTCGCGGTCGGCGTGCCGGCCGGCATCGTCGCGTCGCGCAGCGCGTGGCTGCGCCGGATGCTGCTGCCGGTGCTCGACGTGATGCAGACGCTGCCGAGCTTCGTGTACCTGATTCCGGTGCTGATGCTGTTCGGTCTCGGCAAGGTGCCCGCGATCCTCGCGACGATCATCTACGCGCTGCCGCCGCTGATTCGCCTGACCGATCTCGGCATCCGCCAGGTCGATCCGGACGTGACGGAAGCCGCGCGCGCGTTCGGCACCACGCGCTGGCAACTGCTCGTGAACGTGCAGTTGCCGCTGGCGCGGCCGAGCATCATGGCCGGCATCAACCAGACGACGATGATGGCGCTGTCGATGGTCGTGATCGCATCGATGATCGGCTCGCGCGGGCTCGGCGAGGACGTGCTCGCCGGCATCCAGACGCTCGACGTCGGCAAGGGCACGCAAGCCGGTCTCGCGATCGTGATTCTCGCGATCGTGATCGACCGGATCAGCCAGGGCTTCGGCCAGGAGCGTCGCGCCCGGCGGCGGCTCGCGCAGCAGCGCCGGCAGAGGGGCGCGTCGCGCGTGCCGTACCGGCTGCCGGGCAAGGCGCCGGCCGCGGGCGTCGATTCGAATCAGGCGGCGCAATCGTCGCGCGCATAGGAACGGAGGCGAACATGGCGACCATCGACGTCAAACACGTGTACAAGCTGTTCGGGCCGCCGGCCGCGCATGCGCGCGTGCTCGACCTGCTGCGGGCCGGCAAGCGCAAGGCCGAGGTGCTGGCCGAAACGGGCTGCAACGTCGGGCTCAACGACGTGAGCCTCGGTATCGAGTCGGGCGAGATCTTCGTGATCATGGGGTTGTCGGGATCCGGGAAGTCGACGCTCGTGCGGCACTTCAACCGGCTGATCGAGCCGACCGCCGGCGAGATCGTCATCGACGGCCGCGACGTGATCAAGCTCGACGCGCACGGGCTGCGCGAGTTGCGCCGCTACAAGGTCAGCATGGTGTTCCAGAACTTCGGGCTGCTGCCGCACCAGACGGTGCTCGACAACGCCGCGTATGCGCTGCGCACGCGCGGCGAGAAGCGGCACGACGCGGCCGACGCGGCGCGCAACTGGCTGACGAAGGTCGGGCTGGACGGCTACGGCGACCATTATCCGGACGAGCTGTCGGGCGGAATGCGGCAGCGCGTCGGGCTGGCGCGCGCGCTGGCGGCCGACACCGACGTGCTGCTGATGGACGAGGCGTTTTCCGCGCTCGATCCGCTGATCCGCACCGAGATGCAGGATCAGTTGCTCGAACTGCAGGCGACGCTCGCGAAGACCATCGTGTTCATCACGCACGATCTCGACGAGGCGTTGCGCATCGGCGACCGGATCGCGATCCTGCGCGACGGCACGCTGGTGCAGGTCGGGACGCCGGACGACATCCTGTCGCGGCCGGCGGACGACTATGTGAGACGGTTCGTGGAGAAGCGCACGAGCGTGGCTTGAGCGGCCGGATTGCTGCGCGAATGAAAAACGGCGCATCGCGACGAGCGGTGCGCCGTTTTTTACAGGGTTCCGCCGACGGGATCCGTGCGACGAGCGGGCGTTTCCGGTCAGTTGCCGATGCAGTGGACTCGTCGGCAGTTGTCTTCATGCCACGCCCGCCTATTTGGTGCCGAGTACACAGGCAAGCGGATGCGACGCCGTGCCGTTGCGCTGCACGGCGACCGACACGAAACCCGCGTCGCTCATCAGCCGCGCGAGCTTGTCGGGCCGATGGGCATCGTAGGGTGCGCGGTCGATGTCGCGGACGGTGATCGCGACGATTCCGCCGCGCCAGACGACGCGCCGCAATTCGCGCAGGCCGTGTGCGGGCGCGGGCCAGAAGTAGATGCAGTTGATCGAGAACGCCTTGTCGAACGCGTCGTCCGGGAATGGCAGCGCGTCGACGGAGCCGAGCGCGAGGTTCACGCGCCCTTGTTCGATGGGTACGCGGTTCAAGCGTTTCGCGGCGGCCAGCATGGTCAGCGAGTGATCGACGCCGGCGACGTGGCAGGACGGCGCCGCTTCGGTCGCGAGCCGGATCGCGTCGCCGGGCCGAACCCGACTTCGAGTACCCGGTCGCTGTCGCCGATTGCCAGCAACGACAGGGTCCACACGTTGTCCAGCCGGTTGTGCTGGCGCATGATGCGGCCGGCGATGCGCCCGGCGAGGCCGCGCGGCCGTCCGGGTTGCCCGAGATGAGTCGCCATGATGTGCTCTCCTTTCCGGCCCGGGCGAGCAAGCGGCGTGCCGCCGGCAGGGCCGCCGCGGCGGCCGGGGAGAGCAGGGGACCGCGCGGGCCCCGTTCGCGGGATCAGGGCGCGACGGTTTCCCGTTCGCCTTCGCGCGCGCCGGCCGTCTCGCCGCGCCGCGCGTCGGCCAGAATCAGGTCGGCCCCTTTCTCCGCGACCATCATCGTCGGCGCGTTGATGTTGCCCGACGTGATGTTCGGAAACACCGACGCATCGACGATCCGCAGCGCCTGCAGCCCGTGCACGCGCAGCGACGCATCGACGACGGATGTCGCCGCATCGGGACCCATCGCGCACGAGCCACACAGGTGGTAGATCGAACCCGACTGCTCGCGGAAGTATTGCAGCATCGCTTCATCGGAATCGACTTGCGGGCCCGGCGAGATTTCCTCGACGGTCATCGATTTCAACGCTGGCGCGCGCATCAGCGCACGGATCAGCTTGCTGCCCTGCACGGCTTCGTCGAGATCCTTCTGCGTGGTCAGCGCGTTGATGTGGATCCTCGCGGCATCCTCCGCGCGGTTCGACGCGATCTCGATCGTGCCGCGGCTCGTCGGCCGGCACGGGTTGAACGCGATCAGGAAGCCCGAATACGGCTCGGGCTTGATGCTCGCGCGCTCGCTCTTCGGGATCCGGTACGACAGCGGGTTGAAGTAGAGCTGCAGGTTCGGTTCGTGCGCGTCGCCCGACCCGCGGAAGAAGCCGCCGGCCTGGTTCACGCTCATCGCGAGCGGGCCGCGCTTCGTCAGCAGGTAGCGCAGCCCGATCCTCATCTTGCCGAGCAGCGTGCCCATCTCGTCGTTCAGCGTTGGCCGGTTCGCCTTGAAGTAGAAGCTCACGCACAGGTGATCCTGCAGGTTGCGGCCGACGGCCGGCAGCGCATGCACGAGCGGCACGCGCCGGCGCGCGAGCAGCGCCGGATCGCCGACCCCCGACAGTTGCAGCAGCTTCGGCGTATCGACCGCGCCGGCGGCGAGAATCACCTCGCGCGCGGCGACGAGCGTTTCGTCGCCGTGCTCGCCGGCGACGACCACGCCGGTTGCACGCGTGCCGTCGAACGTCACGCGCCGCACGAGCACGCCGGCACGCAGCGTGAGGTTCGCACGACCCAGCGCGGGCCGCAGGTACGCGAAGCTGCTCGAACAGCGTTCGCCGTGCTTCGTGTTCAGGTCGTAGATGCCCGCGCCTTCGAACTGCGCGCCGTTGAAATCGTCGGTGCGCGGCAGGTTCAGCTGCCCGCAGCCTTTCAGGAACTCGTGGACGATCGGATGCACGTCGGCCTTCATCGACGTGATGTGGATCGGCCCCGTCGCGCCGTGATGCTGCGGATCGGTCGCGCCGGCCGCGTGGGTTTCGAGCTTGCGGAAGTACGGCAGCACGTCGTCGTACGCCCAGCCCGGATTGCCGGCCCTCGCCCAGTCGTCGTAGTCGCTGCGCTGGCCGCGCACGTAGACCATCGCGTTGATCGAGCCCGATCCGCCGACCACCTTGCCGCGCGGGCAGTACAGCTTGCGGTCGGCGAGCTGCGCTTCGGGCTCGCTGTAGTACATCCAGTTGTAGCGGCGGTTGTAGTAGGTCTTCGTGAAGCCGACCGGTACCTTGAACCAGAACGACGCGTCGCGCTCGCCCGCTTCGAGCAGCAGCACCGAGTGCCGGCCCGATTCGCTCAGGCGATTCGCGAGGATGCAGCCGGCCGAGCCCGCGCCGACGATGATGTAGTCGTAGGTCATGTCGTTTCCTCTGCGCTTAGCCCTTCGCCGGGGCGAGGTCCTTCACGTCGACGGGCTTCTCCCCCATCTGCAGGTGCAGTCGCTCGCCCGTGTACGGCGTGTGGCGCTTCACGACGTCCATGTTCAGTTCGATGCCGAGGCCCGGCTCGTTCGACGGAACGATGTAGCCGTCTTCCCAGCGGATCGGCGTCTTCACGACTTCCGAATGGAAACCGCCCCACGTCATGATGCTTTCCTGGATCAGGAAGTTCGGCGTGCAGGTCGCGAGCTGGATGCTTGCGGCCGCCCCCACCGGCCCGTTGTACAGGTGCGGCGCGATCTGCGCGTAGTGCACTTCCGCGAGCGTCGCGATCTTCTTCGCTTCGAGCAGGCCGCCCACGCGCGCGACGTTCAGTTGCAGGATCGATGCGCCGCCCGCCTGCAGCAGCTTGTGGAATTCGTACTTGGTCGTCAGGCGCTCGCCGGTCGCGATCGGAATCGACGTGTGCTTCGCGACTTCGGCGATCGCTTCTTCCTGCCCGGGCGGCACGGGCTCCTCGAACCACAACGGGTCGTACTTTTCGAGCCGCTTCGCGAGCCGGATCGCCGACGACGGCACCATCTGCCCATGCGTGCCGAACAGCAGGTCGGCCTTGCTGCCGACGGCTTCGCGTACGCGCCGGCAGAACAGTTCGCAGCGGTCGAGGACTTCGAGCGACAGCTGGTGGCCGGAATAGGCGGTGTACGGGCCGGCCGGATCGAACTTGACGGCCGTGAAGCCGTGCTTCACGTTCTCGGCGGCGCATTCGGCGGCAAGGTCGGGATCGTCGTAGTCGTATTCGCCGCGCGCGTTCTTCGGATACAGATACGTGTACGAGCGCAGCCGTTCGTGGATCCTGCCGCCGAGCAGTTCGTACACGGGCTTGCCGGCTGCCTTGCCGACGATGTCCCAGCACGCCATTTCGAGGCCGCTGACCACGCCCATCATCGTCAGGTCCGGCCGCTGCGTGAAGCCGCTCGAATACGCGTGGCGGAACAGCCGCTCGACGTGGTGCGGGTCGTGGTTCAGCAGGTAGCGGTCGAACACGTCGTCGATGATCGGGCCCATCGCCTTCGGGTGGAACGTCGCCGAATAGATCTCGCCGACGCCTTCGATGCCGTCGTCGGTCTTCAGTTTCACGAAGATCCAGTACATGCCGCCGATGTGCGGCGGCGGCACGGCGACGATATGGGTTTCGAGCGAGACGATCTTCATGCGGACTCCTGAATGCGGTTGAGGCGGATTTTGAGGAACGCGGCGGCGCTCGCTCCGCAGAGCGCCACGGCCGCGATATAGCCGAAATAGAGCTGGTAGCCGTGCGCGCCCGGCCAGGTCTGCGTCACGTAGCCATTGATCAGCGGCACGAACACGTCGGGCGAATAGCCGAGTACCGAGATCAGGCCGATCGCGAGGCCCGCGCAGTGCGTCGGCACCTTGCAGTCGTCGAGCAGCGACCAGTACAGGCCTCGGATCGCGTAAGTGAGGATGCCGATGAACAGCACGAGCACGACGAGCATCGCCTGCGGGCTGTGCGCGGGCGCCGCGATCAGCCCGACCAGCGACAGCGCGGCGAGCACGAGCGCCCAGAACAGCACGGACACTTTCGACACGCGGTCGCCAAGGAAGCCGCCGCCGATGCCGCCGACGGGGCGCATCCACAGCTTGAGCGTCGTGATGAAGCCGGCCGCCGTCGCGCTGAGCCCGAAATTGCCTTCGTGCAGGTACGCCGAGAAGCTGTAGGTCGCCCAGAACACCTGGTAGCCGCAGAACACGATCGCGGCGACGAGCCACAGCTCGGGGATCGCCGCGAGCGTTTTCAGGTCGCTCAGGACGTTGCCCTTGGCGGCGCGCTTGATGGCGGCCGCACGGTCGTCGGTGCGCGCCGGATCCTTCACCAGCGCGAGCACCACGCCGAGCCCGATGCAGCAGAACGCGTACAGGTGCACCACGAGCTTGAAGCCGGCCGCATCGGTGCCGCCGTGCGTGTGCGTCACGTAGGCGAACAGCGTGATCGCGATCGTCGCGAGCAGCGCCTCGACGAGCCCGCGGCCGCCGTCGAGCAACCCGAAGAAGCGGCCCTGTTCGTCGCGGCCCGCGATCATGTTCACGCGCTTGATCACGGCCGCCCAGAACGTGAGGCCGGTCGTCAGCCCCCAGCCGGCGAAGATCGCCACGAGCGTGTCGAACGACGGCCCGGTCGCGTAGATCAGCCCGAGCGCGCCCGTCGCGAGCAGCGAGAAGCAGATCAGCCAGCGCGGCGACAGCCGGTCGGCGAGCCAGCCGCTCGGCAGGTAGCTGACGAGAAAGATCGTGCCGAGCGACGAGTACAGGTAGCCGAGCTGCACGTCGTCGATCCGGAAGAACTGCAGCATCGTCGGCTGATACACCTGCCGCAGATACAGCATTGGATAGATCGCGCCCGCGGCAATCACGAGCAGCAGCAGTTGCAGGTAGCGTTGCGAGCGCGAATGTTGTGACGCGTGGGCGTCGTCGTGCAACGCGAGCGACGCGGCGGGCGTCGACGGTTGGGTCGGCATGATGTCTTCCTCCATCAGACTTCCGCGGTTCGGAGGTCTGCAGATTTGTTTTGTGTCGGATCGGATCAGGGGCGGTGCGCGCGCCGGCGACGGTGCGCCGGCGCGGCGGCGTCAATACTTCATGACGACGAGGCGCGTCTGCGTGAATTCGAGCATGCCGTGCTTGCCGTCGTCGCCGCCGAGGCCCGAGCGCTTCCAGCCGGCATGGAAGCCCTGATACGGATCGGCCGGCGTGCGGTTCACGTACAGCTCGCCCGCCTCGATCGCGTTCGCGACGGTCATCGCGGTGCGATAGCGCTCGGTGTAGAGCACCGACGACAGGCCGAACTGGTGATCGTTCGCGAAGCCGATGGCCTCGTCGAGCGTCGTGTAGCGCAGCACCGGCATGACCGGGCCGAAGGTTTCCTCCTGCACGATCTCCATGTCCTGCCGGCAGTTCGTCAGCAGCGTGGCCGGGTAGAAGAAACCGGGCCCGTCGGGGATCGTGCCGCCGGTTTCGAGCGTCGCACCTGCCGCGACCGCGCGTTCGACCATCCCGTGGATGTGTGCGCGCGCGGCCGCACTGACGAGCGGGCCCATCCGCGTGGCGTCTTGCGCGCGGTCGCCGCTGCGCACGGCGGCCATCTTGTCCTTCAGCAACGCGACGAAGCGGTCGTGCACGCTGTCGTGCACGTACACGCGTTCGATCGCCGTGCACAGCTGGCCGCAATGCGTCGTCTTCGATGCGACGAGCGCGGCGGCCGCGCGTTCGAGATCGGCATCGGGCTCGATGATCGCGGGCGTCTTGCCGCCGAGTTCGAGCGACGGCTTCGCGATGTTCGCCTTGCAGTAGTCGAGCACCTTGCGGCCCGCGTTCACGCTGCCGGTCAGCGTGATCATCCCGACCGCCGGATGCGTGCACAGCGCTTCGGCCGTCGCATGGTCCATCGTCAGGATGTTGACGACGCCCGGCGGGAAGCCGGCCTCGTCGACGGCCTTCGCGATCTCGAACGCCGACACCGGCGTGTGGTTGCTCGGCCGCACGACCACGGTGTTGCCGGCGATCAGCGCGGGCGCGACCTTGCGCAGCAGCGTGTACACGGGATAGTTGAACGGAATCAGGCACGCGACGACGCCGATCGGCTCGCGCTGCAGGAACAGGTTCTCGTCGGGCGTATCGCTCGGAATGATCTCGCCCTCGATCCGGCGTGCCCACTCGGCGTGGTAACGCGTGATCTGCCCGGCGTAGACGGCTTCGTTCGATGCGTCCTCGACGCTCTTGCCGGATTCCTGTGCGAGCGCCGCGCCGATTTCGGGCGCGCGCGCGGTCAGCGCGTCGGCGAAGCGGTGCAGGTACGCGGCGCGCTCGGCGCTCGGCAGCGTGCGCCACGCCCTTTGCGCGGCGGCTGCGGCGTCGACGGCAGCGAGCGTGTCGGCCGGCGTCGCGGCCGGCACGCGCGCGAACGGTGCTTCGGTGGCGGGATTGTGGACGACGATGAACGTGTCGCTTTCCGGGGCGACGAAACGGCCGTTCACGTAGTTGCGTTCGGTGCGCATGAAGTGACTCCTCCGATGGATGCCCGGCGGATCGCTTCGGGTGGCGACACGCGTGGCACGGGACGGAGTCATTCTGTTCATGCGTTTAGCGCACGACAAACGACTTATTTTTGCGTCGACCATGAGAAAAACGCACGTTACTCGACGAGTCGGCCGGAATCGCCCGTCGGGCAAGGCGATGACGGCTGGTGCGGCGCGTGGCGCAGGCGTGGGCCTTCGGGTATTTTCCGACTGGTCCGAGTGCGGACGGGCTCGGGAGCCGGTAAGGTATCGCCGCCCGGAGGCGGAGGCGGAGGCGGAGGCGGAGGCGGAGGGCGGACCGCGGACGGCGGCTCGGGCCGATCTCAGGCCAGCGGCACTTGCGGCAGCGGCGACGACGGTTCGAGGTGGCGTTTCGCGAGCCATACTTCCTGCTGCAGCCAGTCGCGGAACTGCACGATGTGCGGCAGATTCGTCTGCTCGGGTCGCGTGACGAACCAGTACGACTGGTGGCCGTCGACGTGCACGTTGAGCACCTGCATCAACTGCCCGGCCGCGAGTTCGCGCGCGACCATGTGACGGTCGGCGATGGTGATCCCGAGGCCGTCGATCGCCGCGCGGATCGCATGGTCGAGCAGGTCGAATTCGTAGCCGCCGCGCGTGTCGACGTCGGCGATGCCGGCGGCCTTCAGCCAGTGCTGCCAGGTCAGGTAGCGCTGGTCGTCGGTCGCGAGCACGTGCAGCAGCGTGAAGCGATTCAGGTCGATCGGCGCGCCTTCCTGCCGCAGCCGCGCATACAGCGCGGGCGCACAGACGGCGATATGCTGCTCCTGCATCAGCAGCGCGTTGTCGAAGCCGTCCCATTCGCCGTCGCCGAACCGGATCGCGCAGTCGAGCACGCGGGATTCGCCGAGGCTGTCGTGGATGCGCGTCGTGAGGCTCAGCTCGAACTCGGGATGCGCATCGCGCAGCCGGCCGAGGCGCGGCATCAGCCAGCGCGCGGCGAAGGTGGGCGGCACGTTCGCGCGCAGACGGTTCAGGTGGGTTTTTTCCTGCAGGCTGCGCACCGTCAACTCGATCTTGTCGAACGATTGCTGCAGCGCGCGCAGCAGCACGCGGCCGGCCGCCGTCAGTTCGAGCTGGTGATGGCGGCGCTCGAGCAGGGTTTCGCCGAGCTGGCCTTCGAGCTGGCGGACCTGCCGGCTCACCGCGCTCTGCGTCACGTTGAGCAGTTCGGCCGCGCGCGTGAAGCTGCCGGTGCGGCCGGCCATCTCGAAGGCTTTCAGCGCATTCAGCGCCGGCATCTTGCGTCTCACGGGGCAATGTCGTGTTTGGTGCGGGATGCTTATTGTAGGCGGGAGCTTGGCACGGCGGGGCGATGAATGACGGGGTGAAAGGCGCCGGGCCTCGGGGTTTTCACGGCATGACGGCCGGCGCGCTTTTCTGCGATAAAGCTGCCCGCGGAATGGCCGGCGGCGCCGGCCGGCAACCATACGAACGATACGAACGAAGGGGACACACATCATGCGACGCCTGCCATCGTTGATCGCGCTGCGATTTTTCGAGGAGACCGCGCGTCACCTGAGCTTCAATCGCGCGGCGGTGTCGCTGTGCGTGACGCAAGGCGCGGTGAGCCGGCAGATCCGGCTGCTCGAGGAAGCGCTCGGCGCACGCCTGTTCGAGCGCGATCACAAGGGCGTGCGCCTGACCGACGCCGGCCAGCGGTTGCTGCCGTTCATCGGGCAGGCGTTCGACACGATCGAGCGCGGCGTCGGCGAAATCGCCGCGACGCGGCCGGGCGCGAAGCGGCGCCTGACGATATCGCTGCCGCCGACGTTCGCCACGCAGTGGTTCTCGCCGCGGCTCGGCACGCTCGCGGAGGCGCTGCCCGACGTCGAGCTGTCGATTCGCACCGAGCCGGCCGACGATTGCGATTGTCATGTCCGCTTCGGGCGTGCGGCGCGGCCGGGCATGCATTCGGAGCTGCTGATGATGGAGCGGCATGCGCTGGTCGGCGCGCCGCGCTACCGAGGCGACACGCTCGATGCGCTGCTCGGCCGGCTGCCGTCGCTGCACGTGCTGCACGAGGGCCGGCGCCTGACGCTGTGGGCCGACTGGTGCGAGCAGGCCGGCATCGCGCCCGAACGAATCGGCGACGGCATCGAGTTCTCGACGCTCGAACAGGCGATCCGGGCGGCGCGCAAGGGCGCTGGGCTTGCCGTGGTCGACCTCACGATGATCGAGGAGGAGATCGCCGAAGGCAGCCTCGTGCGGCTGTCGCCGGTGCAGCCGATCGGGCCGTTCGGCTATTGGCTCGATATCGCGCCGGAGAGCGTCGCGGTCGAGCCGGTGATCGCGTTTGCCGCGTGGCTGCGGGAGCAGGCGGCGAGGAAGGGGGAGGGGACGACGTCGCCGTTGAGACGCAGCTGACGGGCGGGTACGAAAGGTTGACGACGGATATCCGGTTTTCGGATCGAATCAACCTCGGATGAGTGACGGCGAAGGTCAGCCTGCCCGAACTATCGAGATAAGCCTGAACATCCGAATCGGCCGGTGCGCCACAGCCCACGGCGTGCGGCATCGCGGATACGGCAAGTTTCAGATCTTCTATCGGGTCAAAGGCGATCCCTCCGTGCAGATCGACGTGCTTCACGTACTGCACGGCGCGCGGGACTGCACGAGCATTCTGTTCTGAGCCGAGCGGCGGTTTCCAGCTTTTTCGTCAGTGGCAAAGTACGCGTTACAAACGAAGGAATCCGGCCATGGCCGGGTTCCTTCGTTGCGTATCGCGATGCCGTGCCTCCTGCCGTCGGCGCGTCGCTCGCCTCAATGCCCCGCCGCCTCTTCCAGCGTCAGGTGCTTGGTCTCCGGCGCCCACGCGATCGACACGATCATCCCGACCAGCAGCACACCGGCCAGCGCGAACATCGTCGCGTGAAAGCCGAGCGTCGCGATGCCGACCGGCAGAAGGAACGTGCCAATCGCCGAACCGAGCCGGCTGCATGCGATCGCGAGGCCCACGCCGCTCGCACGCACCTCGGTCGGGAAGCATTCGGGCGGAAACACGCCGACGAGATTGCTGAACGCCGACATCGTCAGCGTGAAGATCGCGAACGCGACGATCATCGCAACGGCCGCCGACGACGGCAGCACCGCCAGCGCGACGAGCGACGCGCACGTCACCGCGAACGAGCCGATCAGGAAGCCGCGGCGCGACAACCGGATCGTCAGCCAGATCCCGATCAGCGCGCCGAGCACGAGGAAGCCGTTCAGCAGGAGATCGGCGCCGAAACCTTCGGCGAGACCGATCGTCTTCAGGATCGTCGGCAGGAACGTGTAGATCGCGAAGTACGGAATCACGAGACACACGAAGAACGCGCAGTTGAAGACCGTCCGGCGGATCAGGTCGCGCCGGAACAAGCGCGCAAAGCCCGTATTCGCATGCGGTTCGGCCGAGCCGTCGAGCACCACGTGCGGCCCGAAATGCTTCGCGACGATCGCGCGCGCCTCGCGCTCGCGGCCCTTGCCGAGCAGCCAGCGCGGCGATTCGGGTGTGCCGATGCGCAACACCAGCACGACCAGCGCAGGCAGCGCGGCCGACGCGAGCAGCCAGCGCCATGCATCGGGCGCGGCATCGCTGTACGCGAGGCCGAGCACGTTCGCGGCGACATAGCCGATCGTCCAGATCACGCTGAACGAACCGAGCAACGCACCGCGATGCTTGCGCGGCGAAAATTCGGCGAGAATCGCGTGGCCGACCGTGAAGTCGCCGCCCATCCCGAAGCCGATCAGCACGCGCAGCACGCACAGTTCGAGCGGCGAGCTCACGAAGAACTGCGCAAACGCAGCCGCGGTGATGATCACGAAGCTCGTCAGGAAGATCTTCTGCCGGCCCATCCGGTCGGACAGCCAGCCGAATACGAGGCTGCCGAAGAAGATGCCGATCAGTGCGGAGCTGCCGATCATCCCCATCCAGAACGCGTCGATCGGCATCTGCTTGCCGAGCGCGGCGAGCGCATAGCCGATCGTGCCGAGCGTGTAGCCCTCGGTGAAATGCGCGCCGAACGTCAGGCCGGCGATCTTCACGTGGAAGCGGTTGAGCGGCACGTCGTCGAGCGCGATGGGGCGGTGCGGCACATCGGCGCCGCGCGACAGTGGCAGCGCGCGTGCGGTGCCGGATTGAACGTTGGCTTGATTCAAGCAGCCTCCTGGATTGTTATGTGTGTCGTCGCAAGCGGTGCGCGACGAACCGACGTCGTCGCGCGACCGTGCGGCGCGAGCCGTCCGCCGGGCGGCGGCCGGGCAGCGCTCAGCGGCCGAGGCCGGCCATCAGCGTGTACTTGAGCTCCACGTATTCGTCGAGGCCGTACTTCGAGCCTTCGCGACCGAGCCCCGATTGCTTGACGCCGCCGAACGGCGCGACTTCGGTCGAGATGATCCCGTCGTTGACGCCGACCATCCCGCTTTCCAGCGCGCCCGCCACACGCCATGCACGGCCGAGGTCGCGCGTGTAGAAATACGCGGACAGCCCGAACGGCGTGTCGTTGGCCGCGGCGACGGCTTCATCCTCGGTCGTGAAGCGGAAGCAGCCGGCGACGGGGCCGAAGGTTTCCTCTTCGGCGATCAGCATGTCGGGCGTCATGCCGGTCAGCACGGTGGGCTCGTAGAAAGTGCCGCCGAGCGCGTGGCGCTTGCCGCCGGTGAGCACGTTCGCGCCTTTCGCGGTGGCGTCGGCGACGTGCTGCTCGACCTTGCCGAGCGCCGCTTCGTTGATCAGCGGGCCCTGGTCGACTTCGCCCGCGAGCGCGTTGCCGACCCGCAGCTTGCGCACGGCGTCCGCGAGCTTGTGCGTGAACGCGTCGTACACGCCGTCCTGCACGAGGAAGCGGTTCACGCACACGCAGGTCTGGCCGGTGTTGCGGAACTTCGACGCGATCGCGCCGTCGACCGCCGCATCGAGATCGGCGTCGTCGAACACGATGAACGGCGCGTTGCCGCCGAGTTCGAGCGACAGCTTCTTCAGCGTGTCGGCCGACTGCTTCGCGAGCAGCTTGCCGACCCGCGTCGAGCCCGTGAACGACAGCTTGCGTACGACGGGTGAGCTCGTCAGCGTCTCGCCGATCGCGACCGCGTCGCCCGACACCACGTTGAACACGCCGGCCGGCACGCCCGCCCGCTCGGCGAGCACCGCGAGCGCGAACGCCGACAGCGGCGTTTCCTCGGACGGCTTGAGCACCATCGTGCAGCCGGCCGCGAGCGCCGGGCCGGCCTTGCGCGTGATCATCGCGAGCGGGAAATTCCACGGCGTGATCGCCGCGACGACGCCGACCGGCTCGCGCGTGACGACGATCTGCGCATTCGGCTTCGGGCTCGGGATCACGTCGCCGTACATGCGCTTCGCCTCTTCCGCGAACCATTCGAGAAAGCTGGCCGCGTAGGCCACTTCGCCGCGCGCTTCCGCGAGCGGCTTGCCCTGTTCGCGCGTCAGCAGCTCGGCGAGCGCATCGCGGTGTTCGAGCATCAGCTCGCCCCAGCGCTTCACGCGTGCGCCGCGCTCCTTCGCGGTCAGTGCGCGCCATGCGGGAAACGCGCGGGCGGCCGCGTCGATCGCACGCTGCGTGTCGTCGGCGCCGCCTTTCGCGACCTTCGCGATCATCTCGCCGGTCGCCGGGTTCAGCACCGGATAGGTCGCGTCGCTCGCGCCATGCGATTCGTGCCATTCGCCGCCGATGTAATGGCCGGTCCTCAGAAATTCGTTCATCGTATGTCGTTCCTTCAGTGCTTCAGTCTGCCGCGAAACTGCCCTGCGCCGGGCGCGGCTCGCGCGCGATGCGCTTGCCGGCCGTGTAGTCGTTGATCAGGTCGCACGGCGTGTAGTTGCGTTCCAGTTCGTGCAGTTCCTCTTCGGTGAGCCGTGTTTCGAGCGCACCGAGCGCGCTGTCGAACTGCGCGACGGAATCCGCGCCGACCAGCATGCTCGCGACGCCGGGACGGCTCAGCACCCACGCCTGCGCGATCTGCGCGGGCGGCACGCCGCGCCGCTTCGCGACCTTCGCGACCGACGCGGCGATCGCGAGCGACGACGCGTCGCCGTACATCTGCGCGGTGAAGAAGTCGGTCTGGTTGCGCGTCGATTGCGGCTCGCAGGTCAGCAGGCCGCGCGCAAGCGGGCTGAACACCGAGACGCCGACACCTTGGTCGATGCAGTACGGCACCATCTCGCGCTCTTCCTCGCGATACGCGAGATTGAGCTGCAGCTGCATGTTGATCGGCTTGTCCCAGCCGTTTCGTTCGCAGGCCTGCATGATCTTCGCGAACTGCCACGTGTACATCGTCGACACGCCGATGTAGCGTGCCTTGCCCGCGCGCACGATGTCGTGCAGCGTGCTCATCGTTTCCTCGACGGGCGTGTTCACGTCGAAGAAATGCAGCATGAAGATGTCGACGTAATCCATCCCGAGACGCTTGAGCGACCCGTCGATGCCGTCGAGCACGTGCTTGCGCGAATGGCCGCCGGCATTCGGGTCGCTACCCATGTCGTAGCCGACCTTGGTCGTCACGACGAGCTCCTCGCGGCGCGCGTTGCGCTTCAGGATGCGGCCCACCACTTCCTCGCCGACGCCCGTCGAATAGAAATCCGCGAGATCGATGAAGTTGACGCCGGCATCGAGCGCGCGGCGCACGATCGGCTCGCTCTGCGCTTCGTCGAAGATCCACGGCTTCCACTCGGGCGTGCCCATGTTCATCGTGCCCAGACACAGGCGGGACACCTTCAGGCCGGACTGGCCGAGGCGGACGTATTCCATGCTTCCTCCTGATGCGGCCTGGCCGGCCGCGCGTTGTCGTTGTCGGTTCCGTCAGTTCTTTTTCGGCGTGTAGAACGGATTCGACACGTCGCGTGCGGCGGCGAACACCGCGTCGCGATGCGGCAGTCCTTCCATCGCCGCGACGATCGCGTTGCGGCATGCGCGGTAGTTGTTCTCGAACACGGCATCGAGATCGTCGGTCTGCGGGTTCACCCAGTTCGCCGACACGACGACCCAGTCGTTCTCCGCTTCGGGCGGCAGCGTGCCGTTCTCGAGCGCTTCGGCCACGGCCTTCGCGATGCCGGCCTGCGACGCGCCCCACGTGGCATTGCCGTGGAAGTCGCCGGCGATCTGCGCCTTGTTCACGTACAGCGTGAGCGGCTTGGTCGGTACGCCCGGCTGCGCGATCACGACGAACGGCGCATGGCCGGCCGACGGCGTCGCGAGCGCGGTCGCGAACGCCTGGCCCGCCGGGCCGTTGCGCGGGCCGACCAGCACGTTGATGTGCGCGAGGTTGACGCCGGGGCCTTCGAAGCCTTCGCCGATGTAAAGCTGCCTGGATTGGGATGCGGTCATTGCAATGTCTCGTCCATGAGGTTGGGTGTGAGGCGATTGTGGTGGGCCGCGATGCGGCCGGTGAATCGATGTTTCCTGATCGAGGTATGAGTTTTCGTCGTCTCCGGGAAAGCCCCGAGCCCGGCACGCGGCCGCCCGCCGGGCGGCCCGCGGCGGCCGTCGCGACGAGCGGCGGCGCACCGGCGGCGAAGGGGCGCCCGCGTACCGGCTCCGGGTTTGTCATACCCGGGCAGGGGTTGGAGGGCCGCGTGCATCCGGACAACAATCGGCGTACTCCGAGCCCTATCTTTCGTGTTCCCTTCCATTTTCGAAAGCGAGTAATTCCGATGGCTGCCATTGAGAAATCTGGCGCGCTGCGCCAGCCCCCCCGGGTGGAGCCCGCGCTCCTGGGCGCCTCGTCCGGAGTGGAGAGCCCGGGGCGGCCCGGCGTTTTCTCGAAGCCCGACTGGTCGAAACTGACGTCGCTCGACCCGGAGCTGATCCGCGCGTTCGTCGCGGTCGTCGAAAGCGGCGGCTTCACCTCGGCGGCCCGGCAACTGCATCGCACGCAGTCGACGATCAGCCTGCGCATCCGCACGCTGGAGGAGCGGCTCGACACGCACCTGTTCATGCGCAACAGCCGGCGGCTCGAGCTGTCGCGCGACGGCGAGAATTTCCTGATCCACGCGCGGCGGATCATCCAGGTGCAGAACGACGCGATCCGTGCGCTGAAGCAGGCGAGCAGCGATCGCGGCATCGTGCGCTTCGGGCTGCCGGAGGACTACGCGGAGCTGTGGCTGCCCGACCTGCTGAAGTCGTTCTATGCGCTGCGGCCGGGCGCACGCATGCACGTGCATTGCCGCACGTCGCTCGAACTGATCGAGCGGCTGCAGGCCGGCGAGCTCGACGTCGCGCTCGTCGTGCGGCACGGACCGAACGCCGGTGGGCGGCTGCTCGGCCGTCACGACGTCGTGTGGGCCGCGCATCGCGATTTCGCGCTCGAGCCGGATGCGTCAGTGCCGCTCGCGCTGTTTCCCGAGACGTGCTGCTACCGGCAACACGGGCTGCAGGCGCTCGCGACGGCCGAGCGGACGTATCACGTCGTCTATACGAGCCAGAGCCCGACCGGCATCAAGATCGCGGTGAACCACGGCGCGGCCGTGACGATGATCGATCGCTGCACGCTGCCCGAGAACTGGCGCGTGCTCGACGAGGCGGACGGGCTGCCGCCGCTGCCGGCGGCCGATCTCGAACTGCATCGCTCGCCCGGCATCTGCGATCCGCTGACCGACGATCTCGTCTCGCTGATCGAATCGATGGTCGACGAGCGGCGGCGCGCGTCGCTCGCGGCGTTCGCGTAACGCGGCGCCCGCGACGCGGGCGATGCCGCCGGCATGGCGCGCGGGGCGCCATCCCGGCGCGCATGCCGTTTTTTGCACGGCTACCCCGTTTTTTTG
The DNA here is from genome assembly GCF_001523445.1 of Burkholderia sp. ABCPW 11. Taxonomy (NCBI): domain Bacteria; kingdom Pseudomonadati; phylum Pseudomonadota; class Betaproteobacteria; order Burkholderiales; family Burkholderiaceae; genus Burkholderia; species Burkholderia sp. ABCPW 11. Next base: position 42,962 of record NZ_LOVM01000039.1, read on the forward strand.
CACGGCGTTGATACGGTCTTTTCTAAGCTGGGGACGTGTCGAACAGCGGGGACGGCTTCCGTCGGTGCCGATGACCTTCGTTTATCCCTTTCCCCGCCCGATGTCGCCGATGGCCGTTCGCGCGCCGGTTGCGGGTCGCGGCTCGCGCTCGCCGAGCCGGGAACGGCGATTGCTCGGTTAATCCGCCGCCGATTTGCCGGCCGCCGTGCTGTCCCCCGGCCGGCGACGGCGGCCGTTTGTGCGCTGCGTCGAACGCGGCGCTACCCCGAACAGGGAGGGCCCATGTACCTTACGGAAGAAGTGCGTATTGCGCGCCCGGCTGCCCGTCGCGCGCATGCCGCGGCGTTGCCGTCGGGCAGGCAGCTTGCCCGGCAGTTGATGGTGACGGTTCGCGCGGCGGACGTGCTGCTGCGCCAAGCGATTCGCGTGCCCGATCGCCATCAATGGTCGGTCGACGCCGAGCGCGTCGATGCGGCCGGCGGGCCGCTCGCCGCGTGGGATTCCCACGTGACGTTCCGCATCGTCAAAGTATTCGCGCCGGCGCTCGATGCGCACGCGTGCGCGGCCGACCCCGATCAAGTGGCGGTCGAAATCCGATTGTTTCTTCCCGAACAGGCTTACGTCGCCGAGCGGCGCATCGGCATCTTCGGCCGGCGGCACGGCCAACGCTTCAGCGCGACGCTGTCGGTCACGGCCGGTTCGCAGTGGGGCGGCCGGCGCAGCGAGCGCGTTCCGCCGGCAGGGCGGCACGTGCACGGCGACACGCTGGAAGCGCTCGTCGATACGGTGGCCGGCATCGTCAATGCGGCGCTGGGCGTGGCCGCGCATGGCGCGAGTGCCCACGGGTGACGCCGCGGCGAGCGGGCGCCGCCAGGCTCAGGCGTCGCCGGCCTGTCCGGTCTGCCGTTGCAGGTCTTCCATCAATTGTTCCGCGAGGAAGTCGCACGGCGGCCGTTTCGACTTGGTGCTGCGCGCGAGGATCAGCTCGAGCGGCGGCAGGTCGGGCAACCCGTGCGAGCGGCCGAGCATCGACAGTTGCGCGGGAATCGCGCAGCGCGCGAGCGGTGCGACCGCGAGGCCGGCTTCGACCATGCTGAGCAGCCCGAGCAGGCTCGGGCTTTCATACGACGTGCGGTACGGCACTTTCGCGCGTTCGAGGCTGCGGATCGCGTTCTCGCGCGCGACGCTGCCCGGCATGAACACCGCGATCGGCAACGGCCGTTCCTCCCAGACGCGCGGCCCGTTCGTCATCGCCGCCCATGCCATCGGCTCGTGGCGGATGAAGTCGCCGGTGAGCCCCTTGATGCGCGTCCCGCATACGAGATCGACGGTGCCCTCCTTGATCAGCGGCGCAAGCGCGCTGCTCGGCAGCCCCATCACCTGGATCTCGACCTTCGGATAGGTCGCGGAGAATTTCTTCAGCACCGACGGCAGCAGCGACGAGGCATAGTCGTCCGGCACGCCGATCACGACCTTGCCGGTCACCTCCGGCCGCACCACGGCCGCCCATGCCTCGTCACGTAGCGCCAGCATTCGTCTGGCGAATCCCAGCAGCACCTCGCCCTCGCGCGTCAGCACGATGCTGCGCGGCTTGCGCACGAACAGCGGTCGGCCGATTGCATCTTCCAGGCTCTTGATCTGCATGCTCACCGCCGACTGCGAGCGGTTCACGGCCTCGGCCGCGCGGGTCATGTTGCCGGTTTCCGCGACGGCGACGACGGTGGCCAGTACGTCGTGATCGAGCATCTTCATGGGTATCAGGAAAACTGAACGTAACGATCAGCATTATGCGTTTTTATTGTTGCTGCGTGTCTGCCATAGTGCCATCACGTTTGCGCATCGCCCGAGCATGGCGCGGCGCTCGGGCCGGACGATCCGGCGTGCGGGACTGAACAGGAAAGCGTGGTGAATCGATGATGGACCATCCGTTGCGCGCCGCACTGGCCGCGGAATTGCATGCCCGGCCGTTCCTGCGGCTCGCCGAAGCGGTGTCGCTCACGCATTACGCGATCTATGCTGACGGCCAGCCCGACATCCACGAGACGCTGCTGCACGCGCTGTGCCGCGACACGGGCATCGACGCGCCGCATGAAGGCGCGACGCACTACGCGGTGCGCTCGCCGTGCGGCTGGCACCTGAAGTGGGAGCGCCATACCGAATTCTCGACCTTCACGTTCGTCGCGCCGCGTCGCGACACCGGCTATTTCGACGATGTCGCGATCGCCGGCATCCCGGCCGCGTGGTTCGCGCGGCTGGCCGGCATCCGCTTCGTCGCGGTGCGGATGGAGCTGCTGTCGGGCGACGCCGCGCGGCTCGCGTGCGGCGATCTGCGGCGCTGGATCGACGGGCCTGTGCTCGTCGGCAGTCGCGTGCTCGGTGGCGGCAAGGTGTTCTGCGACTGGCACGTGCGCGACGACGGCTTCATGCGCTTTCTCGTCGTCGACGAGGATTTCCGCGAGGAGCAGGGCGGCCGGCTGTTGCAGCGTCTGTACGAAATCGAGACGTACCGGATGATGGCGCTGCTTGCGCTGCCGGTCGCGCGCCGGATGAGCCGCGAGCTCGACGAGATTCACGCGGCGCTGCATGCGTTGATGCAGCGGATGGACGCGAGCGGCGCCGACGGCGACGACGCGGCGCTGCTGGTCAAGCTCACGCATCTCGCGGTGCGGGTCGAATCGTTGTCGGGATCGGGGGCGCGCTTCAGCGCGTCGCGCGCATACGAAAAGCTCGTGCTGGCGCGCATCCAGGAGTTGCGCGAGGAGCGTATCGAAGGGATGCCGACGATCGCCGAATTCATGGAACGGCGCTTCGCGCCGGCGATGGAAACGTGCCGCAGCGTATGGGCGCGCCACGAACAGATCGCCGCGCGGATCGCGCGTGCGGTCGACCTGCTGCGCACCCGCGTGAATCTCGCACAGGAAAAGGACGTCACGCGGCTGCTGGCCGGCATGGAGCGCACCGCGCGCAACCAGCTTCATTTGCAGCACGCGGTCGAAGGGCTGTCGGTGGCCGCCATTTCGTACTACGTGCTGTCGCTCGCGACGGCGGCGTTCAAGGCACTGCACGTGATGAACCTGCCGGTCGATCCGGAGCTGGCGGAAGGGCTGCTGATCGCGCCGGTCGTGTTCGCGGTGATCCACATCACGCGGCGCACGCGCGCGCAGCTTGCGCGGTCCGAGGCGGCGCATGGTGGGGAGCCCGTGCATGCGGTCGCGTTGAAGCGGGCCGGCTAGAACAGACGACATATCAAAGCAAAGGAGTGGAGATGACTTTCGTGCAAACGCAACACGCATGCTTCAGCGGTATCGATGCCTTCGATGAACCGGCCCAGGATGAAACCGGCGCACCGGAAGACGTGCGCGTGAGCTCGTATCAGGCCGTGCTGCAGGAGCCGACGACGTCGCTCGTCGGCGGGACGATCGATCGGCCGGAGGTCGCGGCGGTGGCGATCCTCGGGTACAACTGACGCGCGTTTCCTGCGCGTCGTATCGACGTAGCGCGGGCGTTGCGTTCGAGTGAAACGGTGTGGTCGTCCCGGCCTGACGACGGCGCTGGCGATGGCGTTCGCGGTGGCGTGAGCGCATGACGTCGCGCTATAGTCGTGCGATGCCCGCCGCGGGTGCCGCACGCCCGGCGATCCATTCACTCACGCGTTCGCCCGATGACACCCCATCCCGACGTCACCCTGCAATTGACCGATACCGGTCAACCGGCCGCCCGAGACTTCATCAGCCGCAAGCTCGGCGAATTCAACCATGCGATGACGGGGCGCGCCGATGCATCCGCGCTCGACATCTACGTGACCGACTCCGCGACCGGCGAGGTATTGGGCGGCCTCACCGGCCGGACGTCGCTTGGCCTGTTCTTCATCGACCTGTTCTATCTGCCCGACTCGCTGCGCGGCGGCGGCTTCGGCAGCCGGCTGCTGCGCGAGGCGGAAGCGGAAGCGAAGCGGCGCGGTTGCGCGCGTGCGGTGCTGTACACGATCTCGTTCCAGGCGCCGGATTTCTACCGGAAGCACGGTTACGAGACGTTCGGCGAAGTGCCGTGCGAGCCGGAAGGCGCGGCGCGCGTGTTCATGGTCAAGGTGCTTTGAGCGGCAGCGGGCAGCCCGCCCGATCGCTATGCGACCCGGTACGCGCGCCGGCGACGGGGAGTGCGGCGGTAGCCGAGCCCCACGCGGCGAGTTCGCGCTTCGTGCGCACGCCGAGCTTCGCGAATGCGCGCTTCACGTACGACTCGGCCGACGCGACGCGCACGCCGAGAATCCCGGCGGTTTCCGGCACGGTCTTGCCGGAGAGCAGGTGCTTGCAGGTTTCGTATTCACGTTTCGACAGCTTCACGCCGTCGGCCGCGAGCCGCGCATCGAATTGCGCGAGCGGATGGACGTCGGGCGTCGCGTGCGCGATGCGCCGCGCGGCGGTGGTCGACGCATGCAGTTCGAGCAGCGGAAACAGCATGTCGCTGATGCTGCGGAAGCGGTTCATCTCGGCGAGCGTGAACGGCGGCCGATCGCGGCCGCGCTCCAGTGCGATCGAATGCTGCGAATAACGCGTGCCGCGCGCGAGCACGCATTCATGCCCGATATGCACGTCGTCGAACAGCCGCTGGCGGAATTCGCCGGGCGGAATCGCCGCGATGTCGCGCACGACGAGCATCGTGCCCGTCTTGCCGCGCAGCCCCGCGAACAGCGGGTCGCTGTCGAGAAAGCGCTCGTAGTAGAGCGTCATCACGTCGGAGATGTCGGCGGACGCGGCGCCGATGCCGCTGCTGCCGATCCATTCGCAACGGTAGCCGGTGGGCATCGTGCCGTCGACGCGCGAACGTTCGACGTGCGCGACGTCGAGCGGCACGATGTCGTTCAGCAGTTGCGTAAGGCGCGGCACGAAATGCGGCGTGCCGACCGTCTCGATCAGCTCGCCCAATGTCTTGAACGATACGTTGAAGCGATCGTCGTCGCGGTGGGAGGCGTTCACGTTGAGCAGCATGCGGTTAACGAGGGCCTGTTCCGCCCATGATGCACGTTCCGCCGATACGAAAAAAGCCTGTGTGGGGCCGGGCATCGGAACGGCCGCCCGCAAGCCCGTCGTCAGCGGAAGCGGGCCTTGAAGCGGCTGGATTCTAGCGCTTGCCGCGACGGACGTCATCAGGGGGAAATACCGGCAGGCGTCTGCCGATCCGCTCGCCCCGTAAAACGTCGCGGGTCATTCCGAAGCGGGCATGCGGGAGCAGTGTAAGCGAGGAACCGTGCCCCTACCGTTTTCAATCGAGCGACATACGGTTCCGACGACTTCCCCGAGCACGGACGACCTGCCGCCGCGCGCATGCATGGGCCAAGTCAAGACGCGCGACTTCGGAGGAGCGCAAGCGGCCGGCGGGCAACGTGCGGATCGTCGGCATCGATACCGATACATGCGCGTCGCCGACTGTGCAGTCGGCTATCCTCACGACCATCGCACGCGATGGGTTTCGGCGGTTGCAGCGCCGCACGGAAGCAGCGATCGAGCAGGGCGGCGCACATGCGCCGCCCTCGTGCGTTCATGCGTCGATGCGCTCCACCTTGCCGACGAGCAGCCCGTACGACAGGCTGCCCGCGAGCGCCATCGCGGCGATGTAGGTGATCGCGCGCGAGAAGTCAGCGCCGTCGACCAGCAGCCCGATCACGATCGGCGTCGCGATCGCGGACAGGTTGCCGATCAGGTTGAATACGCCGCCCGTGAGGCCGAGCAGCCGCGCGGGCGCGAGCCCCGACACGAGCGACCACGTGATCGACGCGAAGCCGTTGCCGAAAAAGGCGATCGTCATGAACGCGATCACCCAGCCGGTGGAGCTCACGTAGTTCGCGCCGATGATGCAGGTCGAGATCAGCAGCCCCGAGATGATCGGCAGCTTGCGCGCGAAGCCTTGCGAGGCGCCACGCCGCATCAGCCAGTCCGACAGCACGCCCGAGCAGAGCACGCCGACGAACGCGGCGAGGAACGGCAGCGACGCGAGGAAGCCCGACTTGATGAAGTCCATCCCGCGATACTTGACGAGATAGGTCGGAAACCACGTGAGGAAGAACCACAGCGTCGAATTCAGCGCGAACTGGCCGACGTAGATGCCCCACAGCTTGCGCCGGCCGAGCACGACGCCGAGGTCGCGCCACGTCGACGGGCTGCGTTCGCTGCGCGCCGCGACGCGGTCCTCGAGATCGACGAGCCCGCCGCCGTCGCGGATCAGCGCGATTTCGGCCGCATTGACGCCGCGAAACGCGCGCGGCTCGCGATACACCGCGTACCAGATCGCGGCCCACGCGATGCCGGCGAGGCCGGTCGCGACGAACACCATGTGCCAGCCGAGACGCGCTTGCAGCCATGCGAGCACCGGTGTGAGGAACGCGAGGCCGACGAATTGCCCCGACGTGTAGCCGCCGATCGCGCTTGCGCGCTCGCGGGTCGGGAACCACGTCGTCACCACGCGGTTGTTGATCGGGTAGGCCGGCGCTTCCAGCGCGCCGACCGCAAGACGCAGCACGATCAGCCCGACGAACGAACCGGCGAAACCGAGCAGCAGCGTCGCGGCGGACCACAGCGCGAGCGCACCCGCATACAGTACGCGCGGCGACACCTTGTCGACGAGCCAGCCGCCCGGAATCTGCATCAGCGCATAGGTCCAGCCGAACGCGGAGAACACGAGGCCCGCGCGGACCGGATCGATGTTCAGCGCCTTGAACAGCTCGGGCGCCGCGATCGACAGGTTGCTGCGGTCGAGATAGTTGATCACGACGGTGACGAACAGCAGCGCGAGGATCAGCAGCCGCTTGCGGCTCGGCGGCGCGGCGGGGGCCGCGGCCACGGTCGCGCGGGCGGCGGATTCCGATGAGGAACCGGTGTGCGCGGACGGCCGCGCGTTCGGGGTGGCATGGGTGCGTGACGCGGATTGGGCCACGGTCGTCTCCTTATATCTTCGATTTGCTTCAAACTTCAGTGGTGGCGCGCCGTTTGGCGCGCTGCTTTGCCGGTTGGCGGC
>NZ_LOVM01000040.1:0-1656 GCF_001523445.1 Burkholderia sp. ABCPW 11
ACCCCGAGAACGTCGCGGCCTATACGGACGCGATCGCCGCCCTCTATCGCGACGCGTGACGCGCCGCCCTTTCCGGAGCGGGTTCGGAGCAAGATTCGCATGCGCTCGATTGTCCTAGATTGTGCCGACGTGCTAATCAGGCCGTAGATCTTGGCAGCGCGCTCGCCACTCGATCCGCACCCCAAACAGCTAATTGCGCCGTCCAATAGCTGTAGGTCGGCGAATGGGCCGGGATTTCGTCGGCCAGCCCGACATTATCGGGTCGCACGGGCACGGCTACCATCGCGCCAGTCAGACGAACGAATCGGTTTTACCATTGCGGCGGAGCGTGCTACGCCGAAAACTCCGCAGGCCGCCTTCACCGGTTGTCCTCTGGCAACCAGGGCGAATACGCAGCCAGGTTTTTTGAGCGACTCCATTCCATGGCTTCTCTCAGGCTTTCTACCCCCAGCGTCTTCTATTGCTTGCGCCAGCCGAACACTTGGTTGGCGTTGACGCTGTGCCGACGCGCTGCGGCCGACATCGATGTTCCCGGTTCAACTATTTCCTGCACGATGGCGACTTTTTCCTACGCCGTGCGCCGACGGCACCGCTCCGTCTCGGGCAGAATTTCGATGCTTTTCAAACAATGACCAGACTTACAGATAGGTACAAGACTATCCCTTATTTTAAGAGCGCCATTTTGTCCACAGAGGCGTGGGGGGCTCCACAATTTAAGATGTAAATACTCATGCAATTTATCAAATATTAGGATAAACTCTGCAATATCGATATAAGTTTCTGTTATTTGCAATGACAGAAACTATCGATTTTCAGTGGAAAAATTGATATTTTATAGAAAACATTTTCGAAACAATGGCTGCGATAGTTTAATGTAATGGATTGCAATCTCTCGACGCGGGTCGAGCAAACCACGATTCGCGGTCGCTATATGCCGGATGCCGGATGCCGGATGCCGGATGCGAGATTCTCGAAGTATTTTGGATTTTATCGATGAAATGCGCGGGGTCATGGCAGGTTACATTCAAGAGACGTCTAGTGTGCGGGCAATCCGACAGCGGCGATCGACCTCGATTCGGACAGAGGGGTCGACGAGCAGGCGGCGTGCTTTCAGGACGCCATACTTGAGACTAAGCATATCCTCTACGGCTCGCCAGTTCGAACAAGTTCCGCCGTCGGCAAGTCTGTACGCCGCCTGACGTATCGTTTCCTGAAATCTCGATTTGAGCACGTTTGCCGTCATGATTCGACCTCGGAATTTTTTTTGATAATAGATCGCGGAAAGCGACATGACAAGTTTGGTTTCTGGATGCTCCCCCGTTTAGACAGGAGGATAAAGTTTAATTGGGATCGTTGTTGCAGGCCAATCCGTCCACTCTGGCCGGTCCCGTCAGTGAACGCCCGGACGAGTACCTAAAATCTGTTCGTATGCGATCCGTTGACGACGTCCTTCAGAGTAATCGGTGGAGCGCTTGAGGTGCGGTAAGGAAGCGGATCGGCGCAGGTCGGCCGGCATTTTCCAGGGCAGCAGCGCGTCGTAGTCGTCGACGTTGGTCGCCAGCGGGAGGCGTTGGAACAGTGAACCGCTTGGATTTCTTGGACAGTGCCGAGCGTTAGTGTTCGGTCTTTCATGAGCCTTCGGCCGTAGGCCGAAGG